>JBBSOP010000009.1:0-25502 GCA_038259655.1 Chroococcales cyanobacterium | reverse complement strand
TAATTTGTTTCATAAGAATAGCTGCTATCGCTACTGGCACTGCCAACCACCAATTTTGCAGCAACATTAAAATTGTTACTAAACCAATGCCTAAAGTTGCCCCAATAAAGGGAATCAGTTCTGAGAGTCCAATGAGTATAGCAAACAATAAGGCAAAGGGTACTTTTAAAAATAAGAAAATTGGTGTGAGGGTTACAACCATGAATAATCCTAGCAGCAACTGAGTGAGAAAAAAGTTTTGGAAGTTGAGCTGCAAGGATACAGTTAAAGGAACTCCGATATGAGATGGTAAGAGATTGATCAAACCAGACCAGACGCGATCGCCATATAAAAGCATGTAAAATGCCAGTACGACCACTAGCACTATATTAAGTAATCCTGAAAGTAATGTTCCGGCAAATCCTACAGCACCAGAAGCTATCTGTTGCACCAGATTTTGAATATTGACATTGATTTGATTGCTCACAACCTTAAGATCAACAGGTAAGCGTCGCTGCTTGGCAAATACCTCAAATTTTTCTAGGTTTGCTTGACTGACACTCAACCAATCAGGAATCTTATTCAAAAGTTGAATTGTTTGGTCAATTACCATTGGTACTAGGGTAACGCCCAAAATTACCAACAGAGTTAAAGTCACAAGCAAAACGATGATAACTGCTTGGGTGCGAGTAATTTGAGCGCGTTCAAAGAACTTAACTGGATAATTTAATAAAAAAGCCAGAATCGTTGCAACACTCAAAATAGTAATAGGATGCTCGAAATATCGAAAAAGCACCGACAGCAGCCAGACGTTGAGAGCAATAATCGGGCCGCTCAGACCATAAATCAATAGACTTTGAAGGGAGGCCAAACGGCGCATCTGAGGCAATCGATTTTCAATACTCCTAGATAAAATTTTTACAACTAGTATTGGTGCTGATCATCATCATAAATATTTTTGTCAAAAACGTGTACAAGCGTATCTGATCAAAAAACAAAGCACAATGGAAAAAACTATAGCTGATCTGCGAAAAGATTACACCTTAGAAGGTTTGAGTGAAACTGAGATTGACCCTAATCCATTTATACAGTTTCAAAAATGGTTTGATCAGACATTATCTGCCCAACTTATTGAACCCAACGCTATGACTGTTGCCACTGCTACACCAGACGGTAAGCCTTCGGCAAGAATGGTGTTGCTTAAAGATTTCGATCAACGGGGTTTTGTTTTTTTCTCTAACTACAATAGTCGCAAAGGACAAGAACTAGCAGAAAATCCCCAAGCATCTTTAGTTTTTTGGTGGGCAGAACTAGAACGTCAAGTCAGGATTTCTGGACATGTGGAGAAAGTTTCTGAAACTGAATCAGACAAGTATTTTGAAATCCGTCCTGCTAAAAGTCGCTTAGGCGCGTGGGTATCTAATCAAAGCGAGGTAATTGCCAACCGAGAATTTCTAGAGCAACGGATGCAAGAATTTCAGCACAAATATGAAAATCAAGAGATTCCCCGCCCACCTCACTGGGGAGGTTTACGAGTAATTCCATCAGAAATCGAGTTTTGGCAAGGGCGCTCTAGTCGGTTACACGATCGCTTGCTTTATACTCACTTAAAAGATGGTAGTTGGAAAATTGAACGGTTGTCACCTTGAGGGCATCCCTTTGGGAATTAAAAATTAAAAATGAATGAGTGAAGCATGGGGGATTTATTTGTTATTCTCCCCTGCTCCCCTACTTCTTCTACTCTGTAACCGCTACTTTGGGAGCAAACTGAATCCTGGGATCTGGCATGAAAGTATATCTGAGATAAAAGCCTCCCCAAACAAACAGCAGAATCAACAGACTACCAATACCCAGGGGACTGGGAAGCCAGAAAACTACTTCTATGTGGTTGAGTTCACCAGTTTTTAACTGCCACATTAGCCGCTGGCCTCTTTTTTCTGGCTCAATCGCATTTTCAGCTATGGGTATATTTTTAGCTCCCCAAGGAGTCTTTAAGCTAAAGTCTAAATCGAGAATGGAGCCAGTATCAGATAAAACATTACCTTTGCTGGCAATTATAGAGAGCGATCGCAAGTCTAAGTCATAAATCAATCGATTCTTCACTAAAAGCAAAAAGTTTTTCTGCTCTAAAAGTAAGTTAGATTCTATTTTTGGTAATTCTGAATCAGATTCACTTGGCGCAGGTTCAGCTTTTTGATTGGCATGGGAGTTAAAAAATTTGTTGAACTTTGTTTGTAACTCTTGACCATTAGTAAAGGGAATTGTCACAATCAGTTCTTCTTTAGAAACCCGCCGCGCTTTACCTTCTAGGTCGCGGGCGCGGTTTTCTATACTGTTTAACCAAGCATATACATAATCGCCACTAAAACTGGTGAGCCGTTCTCCCAACTTGATATGCTGCACCATTTCACCGCTATTTGAGTTGTCAAAGTTCACCCCCACATCGTACTGAACACAACCGGACAAAAAGAGCGATGTTAATAGTACCAGCCACAAAATAGATTTGGGGATTTTAGCTTTCCCCTTTTTTAGCGGCATCTGGGAGAGCAAATTTCGACTAGTCGGTGGCACGAGCAATGCCATTTTTGTCAGCATCAAACTCAATGGTCTGATGAACCACATTAAAATCTTACCGAAAGTAAAAGAATTCATTACTATATATCTCCCAAAAAGTCAAACATAGAGATTATGATCATCTCTAAGACGTTGGTGGTTAGAAAGCCAGAACAAGCATATTTCCTAACTCCTGTCTCCTGTAACTAGATGTATTGTCAAAAACTTGACCAAACTAAATACGAAACGGTTAAACCAATGGCAATTAGCGCTACCCAGATAAAGCGATTATCCCTGGTATTGACCTGACTTAAGTCAACAAATTCTGGTTCAGCCGTTTTTTGACCAGAAGATTTCCGAGGATTGACTGTAACGCGAATTTTGGATTCATTGTCAGGCAGTGTACCCAAATCTGGAATTTCAGTCATCCATTCACTTGGTCTTTGCAGCTTTGGTGCTTGTAAAATGTAGAGCAACCGCTTTGCCTGTTTACTAGTTTCTGTAAAGGGATGGCGTTTAAGTTGTTGGCAAAGAGCGATCGCATCTTCTGTGCGCCCAGCTGCTTCATAAGCTGTCACCAGCCAAATTTCTACTTCACCCCCAAGGCGAGAATTACGAGCCAACAGGGCGCTTGCTTTTTCCAAATTTTCTACAGCTTCTCTGTATTGCCCACTTTCAAAGGCAATTCTTCCAGTTTGGTATCTAGCTGTAGCTTTTTCTAAACTTTCTGCACTCACGTTTTACACACAAATCAGCACTACTTTTATTTTGCCAATACCAGCAATCTTTTGAGTAAAATCAGCTAACCTAGCTACATTAAACAGAAATTGCATCTCACCAACTACTCGGAGCCAGCCTGTGAAACTCGGCCAATGGATCGGCTTAATCGCCTTACTTCTGTCTTTATATATTTTGTGGCAAATCAAAGAAGTACTTTTGTTGATGTTTGCCGCAATTGTATTAGCTACTACTTTAAATCGTTTAGCACAACGCTTTCAACGTTCAGGAATGAAGCGTGGATTTGCCGTTTTACTATCAGTGGCGATCTTTTTTGCAGGTGTTGTAGGTTTTTTCTGGCTGATTGTGCCATCTTTTGTGCAGCAGTTTCAAGAACTAACTTATCGAGTTCCCCAAGGTCTAGCACGTTTTAATGGTTGGCTACTTCACCTAAAAACTCTAGTTCCTCCCCAGATGATTCCTTACATACCTGATATTAACAGCCTGATTCAACAAGCACAGCCCTTAATCAATCGGGTACTGGGAAGTTCTTTTGCCTTTGTATCTACCTCTTTAGAAGTTATACTTAAAACTTTGCTGGTGTTAGTTTTGACAGGTATGTTGTTAGCTAATCCCTTAGCTTACCGCAAAGTATTTGTAAGGTTGTTTCCCTCGTTTTATCGGCGGCGGGTAGATGGGATTTTGGATAAATGTGACGTTTCTTTGGGGGGATGGATTACAGGTGCTTTCATTGCCATGTGTGTAGTTGGGCTGATGAGTGTTACTGGCTTATCCGTTTTAGGTGTCAAGGCGGCACTAGCTTTAGGGGTTTTGGCAGGATTTTTGAACTTAATTCCCAATTTAGGGCCAACATTAAGCGTAGTTCCGGCAATGGCGATCGCTTTGTTAGATGCTCCCTGGAAATGTCTTGCTGTTTTGATTTTATACTTTATTATTCAACAGGCTGAAAGCAATTTCATCACGCCCGTCGTCATGGCGCATCAAGTCTCATTGTTGCCAGCAGTGACGTTAATTTCTCAGCTATTTTTCGTTACTTTCTTTGGCTTTTTGGGATTATTTCTCGCCCTACCTCTAACCGTTGTTGCTAAGATTTGGCTACAAGAAGTGCTGATTCACGACGTTTTAGATCAGTGGGGAAGTGATCATCCGAGCGAAACTGAGTTGGTAATAGTGTCTGAATCTCCACCATCAGATGAGAATTGGACAGCAGAAACTCCAGTAAATAATCAAGAGCAATTAAATAAGGATGCTTGGGATCAAGAAGATTAGTATAGCAATCCTAAATCATTCGTGAAAATTACTATCTCTTTCTTCTTTCTTCCCTTTGCGTACTTTGCGTACTTGGCGGTTCGTTTCCTTCTGCTTCCTGCTATCAATTAGCGATCAAAAAAACCCCCAGAAGGGGGCTAATTTAGTTATTCGCGTGGAATGAATAACTAAGCAATTAATACTCAAAGTAGATATAGCAATCCGAACAGAATAATCCAAATCACGTCCACAAAGTGCCAGTAAATCTCAGCAGCTTCAATACCGAAGTGCTTTTCATTACTGTAATGACCAGGGACGCGCGATCGCCACAACACGGCAACAATTGCTAAAACGCCGATGGTAACGTGTAGTCCGTGGAAGCCAGTCAAAACGTAAAACGCACTAGCAAACAAATTGGTAGTCAGACCAAATTCTAAATGGGTATATTCATATACCTGACCTACCAAGAAAATAGCACCCATCGCCGCAGTAATTGCTAACCAAGTACGCATACCCCGCGCATCATTCTTTTTGATGGCAGTGTCAGCATTGTGCATTACAAAACTACTAGCAATTAGATTGATAGTATTGACTCCGGGTAGCAACAGTTCTAACTCTGGTGTACCTGCTGGAGGCCATGCAGGCAAGGTAGCACGGAAAGCCAGATAAGCTCCGAACAACCCCATAAAAATCATCCCTTCAGCAATCAAGAAGACAACTAACCCGAATAAACGATGGTCTGGATGTTCTTCGTGATGACCAGCCGCTTCTGCTGCGTGGTGATGATTCAGTTCAGTTTGAGCTGGATCAATTGTTTGACTTTGCATGAATCTTTAATGTTTAAAGGAGTAGGGGGAGGCAGCACTTCGGCTTACTTCGGCTGCGCTCAGTACAAGACGCTCAGTGATAGGGAAGCAGGGAACAGGGAGAAAGAGGTAATTTTTCTTTATCCCCCGGTCGCTGAGCGTAGCCGAAGTGTTGCACCCCGCACCCTGCCCCATATTCTATTTACGGTCTTCAGGATTAGCAGCAACCGCTGGATCGGGTTTTGCTCTTAATACGGAGTTGGGGCCAGCAGATAAGACTGGATTAGGATCAGATAAAGGTACACCTTCATTAGCCTTTTCCAAGCCATAATCGTAAGGGCCTGTAGCTAGTACTGGAAGTTTGTCAAAATTCTCGATCGCTGGTGGTGAAGTAGTCATCCACTCTAAGGTAAGCGCCCTCCAGGGATTATTACCAGCTTTTTCACCGTATAACCAACTCCAAATGGCATTGATAATAAAGGGAAATGTCGAAACTGCCAGTATATAAGCGCCGATAGTACAAATTTCGTTGAGAGACGTAAATTTAGGGTCATACTGGGCGATGCGGCGATTCATACCCATCATTCCCAGCTTGTGCATGGGTAAGAAGGTCATATTAAGACCAACAATTGTTAAAGCAAAGTGAACCTTACCCCAAAATTCGTTGAGCATTCGTCCCGTCATTTTCGGGAACCAGTGGTAAATCGCCGCATAAATGCCGAGTACACTACCACCAAACAAGACATAGTGCAAGTGTGCCACGACAAAATAAGTATCGTGAACGTGAATATCAAAAGGCACTGCTGCCAACATCACGCCACTGATCCCGCCAATTACAAAAGTACCCACAAAGCCCATAGCAAAAAGCATGGCACTGTTGAGTTGGATTTTTCCACCCCACATAGTTGCCAACCAGCTAAAAATCTTAATTCCTGTAGGTACGGCAATGATCATAGTGGTGATCATAAAGAACATCCGTAACCAACCAGGGATACCGCTGGTAAACATGTGGTGCGCCCAAACAATTAGCCCCAAAAAGCTAATTGCCAAAGATGAATAGGCGATCGCTTTATAGCCAAAAATTGGCTTGCGAGAATGCACGGGGATCACTTCTGAAATTGCCCCAAAGAAAGGCAAAATCATAATATAAACTGCTGGATGGGAATAGAACCAGAACATGTGCTGGTAAACTACCGGATCACCACCGCCCGTTGGGTTAAAAAATGTTGTGCCGGCAATCAAGTCAAAAGCCAGCAAAATTAAACCTGCTGCCAACACTGGCGTTGATACCAGAGTTAAAGCTGAGGTGGCAAACATTGCCCAACAAAATAATGGCAATTGAAAGAAACCTAATCCTGGAGTACGCATTTTCAGCATTGTCACCAGGAAATTGATTGCTCCCAAAATTGATGATGTACCTAGTAACAAAACGCTCATAATCCAAATTCCCTCACCCACTTGACCTGTTACCAAGCTCAAGGGAGGGTAGGAAGTCCAACCTGCGTCCGGTGCATCGCCTACTAATAAACTAGAGATCAACAACAACCCGGCAGGTGGAATCATCCAAAAAGCAACAGCATTCAAGCGCGGAAATGCCATATCCTTTGCCCCAATCATCAAAGGGATCAGATAGTTAGCAAAACCCGCACCAGCCGGCACAATCCACAAAAAAATCATGATTGTGGCGTGCAACGTAAATAAGCTGTTGTAAACTTCAGGCGTAACAAAATCTACTTCTGGTGTTCGTAGTTCCGTGCGAACTAAGTCAGCTAATACGCCACCAATACAGTAAAAAATGAACGTAGTGACTAGATATTGAATCCCAATCACCTTGTGATCGGTATTAAAGCCAAAGTAGTCTTGCCATTTTCTCATTCCTGGCTCCTCATTATGGGCAGGAATATTGGCGGTTTCTTGTATCTGAGCTTGTGTCATAGGAGTTAGTTGTTAATTGTCAGTTGTTAGTTGTCAGTTGTTTCTTTACTACTGACCAATGACTACTGACCAATGACTAATGGTGAATGTGATTGAGTATTTCTGATTTAATTCCCATGTCTTTAGTGTAGGGAGCAAGAAACTCATCTGGGGATTGATCCGCAGGATTAACAGCAATGGCTTGATTTAGTGTTTCTTTGCTGGCTATTAGCTGCTCTTGCATCCATTGATCAAAAGCCGCTTGGGTTTCAACCACTACTTGAGATCTCATTGCACCGTGGTAAGGGCCACAAAGTTCAGCGCAAATCAGGTCATAAGTACCTGCTATTCTGGGCGTGAAGCGAATTTCGCTCTGCCTACCAGGAATGGCATCCTGTTTGAGGCGAAATTCTGGAACCCAAAAGGCGTGGATGACATCGTTGGCTGTCATGTTAACTTCCACCTCACGCCCAACGGGAACGTGTAACTCACCTGTAGTGATGCCACTTTCGGGATAGGTGAAAATCCAGGCGTACTGGAGAGCTGTAATATTAACTAGCAATTCTGGTGGTTGGCCTGCTTTGTCACGACTGCTCCCAATAGTCGGAGCAACAATACCTATACCCGGAGCATTCCGTTTTTGAGGAATTTGATCAGCATTGCGGACTGCTGCGGTGGCTGGATCTTGCATTGCCTGATCAGATTTTTCTTGATTAAGGTTGGGTTCTGTGCTGGGAGGCGTGTCATTTAAAGTTGCAGCAATCGCTGCTCCTGGCATTGTCATCGATTGCTGAGTAATCGGGGCTTCATGTACGGCATGGGGATCGAAGCCACCCATTTCGTTGTATACATCGAAGCTGTAAACAGAAATACCGAGAACGATAATTGTGGGGATCGCCGTCCAGAGGATTTCTAAAGGCACATTGCCTTCAACTGGCGGGCCGTCTTCGTTATCACCTGCGCGCCGACGGTATTTAAATGCAGAGTAAATTAAAATACCTTCGACTAGTAGGAATATACCTGTAGAAACGATCATCATCGCGTTAAACAGATTATCTACTAAAACGGCTTCATCCGATGCTGCTGTTGGCAACAGACCGTGATTTTGACCGTACCAAAGGCTGACTAACGTTAGCCCAATGCCAATGAGTAATGTCCAGATTGTACTTGGAATCTTCACGGTTTACTTAAATTGAAATTACTACGTTATCTTAAAGTGGCTCACTTACTAAGGTAGTCTAGGCTGCAAGCTGACGGGGCTAAAGGTCTGAAGTTTTTATTAATTTTTTTGGCTACATTACTAATCTTAAGTACAAGATATCTATCAAATATTGCCAAAAATAGATGAAAATCAGTGCAAAAATTTAAGGAAAAATTTACAAGAGTCAAATTAGTTGGCATTTATCAAATGCTAACAACTTGAAAAATACCTAAAGCTTCCTGCTAAAACTAGCTGGAGTGATTCAATGTATAAGTGGAAGCCAATCTATAAAACCCTAGGCTATACGCTAGGGTAAAGATGGGTCGGTACTAAAAATTGATCATTTTTAGAGAACTACTACCAAAAGCGGGCAGAAGGTATTGTTCATGAACGAGTTTGTCCTAGAACAACAAAATGAAGCGGCAGTAGAGCAGCGAAAGCCCAAAGAAGTGATTCGTCGCTTGGTTTGGAGGATGTGCATAGCCACATTAATTTTGATGGCAATAGGCAGTGCCACCCGCGTTATGAATGCTGGACTCGCTTGCCCAGACTGGCCATTATGCTACGGGGAACTAGTGCCAGCCAAGCAAATGAATTTCCAAGTATTTTTGGAGTGGTTTCACAGGTTAGATGCAAGTTTGATTGGTGTCAGCGCGATCGCCCTATTTGGTTTATCTTGGTGGCATCGTCGTTTCTTACCCACTTGGCTACCTTGGGCATCCACATTCTCCTTGTTTTTAATCGTCTTTCAAGGAGTTTTGGGAGGACTGACTGTCACTCAACTGTTGCGGTTTGATATTGTCACCGCCCACTTGGGAACGGCACTGTTGTTTTTCACTACCCTATTAATTATCGGCACTGCACTCACCCCTTATCAAGGAACTGGAAATGTTGGTAAGTTGCCTTGGGTGGGCTTAACTGCCGCTATTTTAGTTTACTTACAAAGTCTACTAGGTGCTTTAGTCGGATCACGCTGGGCATTACATCAATGCTTGGGCGGTTCTCAGCTTTGCGGTGTAATGTACAGCCATATTTTGGGCTTAGTACCGCCAACTGTTGCCACCTTAGCAGTAGTATTGATTTCCTGGCGAACACCTGCGCTGCATCCAGTTTTACGGCGACTGGCAAATATGGCTGGTGGATTGTTGGTTTTACAAATCCTTTTAGGAGTTGCTACTTTCCGATTACACCTGCAAGTCGAGCCTCTTACCGTCCTTCACCAAGCTGTAGGAGCTACTTTACTGGGTACTTTAGTGGCTTTCACAGTTTTGGCACTGCGTGACTGGATTGCTAGTCGTGAGATCAACCCTTATTCTGTTGGTCTAACACAATCTGCTACAAGTACACAAGCAAATGGATCGAATCCATAACGTAGCTCCAGTTCGTTTGAATATTGCTGTTACTCTTACGGTTACTGATGACTAATAGCTATTAGCCATTGGTTATTTAGGAGTGAAACGAACTTGACATCACATCTAGCACGAACCCCTAGCAACTAGAAGTGGTGGAATAATCCAACCCTCACCTTCACCTGCACTTTAAGAGACTACAAGTCATTGACTCTACAAATCAAATTGTGAGTAGCACTCTTTCATGGAAGCCCCAACGGCTAAGATTGCGACCCAAGCAGGTGTAAGAAGTCTGTGTTTTTGCTCGTTAAAAGCCAGATTGAGCAGGGGCTGCATATTAAGTTGTTGAAGAAAAATAAGGAACTAGAGCCAACATGATTGAGACTAATGTCTCCCGCCACCACGAAACATTTTTACAAGTAATTCAAAGCTACTACCAGCTAACGAAACCTCGGATTATTCCGTTGCTTTTAATTACTACTGCTGGCAGTATGTGGATTGCTGCTAAGGGAGAAGTAGACCCATTATTGTTGCTAGTAACTCTTACTGGCGGCACTTTGGCTGCTGCTAGCGCCCAGACAATTAACTGTATCTATGACAGAGATATTGATTATGACATGGAAAGGACGCGCCATCGTCCGATGCCTTCTGGGAAGGTGCAGCCCCGTGATGCTCTAATTTTTGCGATCGCTCTGGCTATAATGTCATTCACCCTACTGGCAGTATTTGCTAATTTACTCGCTGCTTCGCTAGCATTTTCTGGCATCGTTTTTTATATTTTGGTTTACACCCACTGGTTAAAACGCCACAGTACCCAAAATATTGTGATTGGCGGTGCTGCTGGGGCAATTCCGGCGTTAGTAGGTTGGGCTGCTGTCACAGGCACTTTAAGCTGGGCAGCATGGTTAATTTTCGCTATTGTCTTTTTGTGGACACCTCCCCATTTCTGGGCATTAGCGCTGATGATTCGGGATGACTATGCCAAAGTTGGGATACCAATGTTACCTGTAGTTGCTGGTGATGTGGCAACAGTACGGCAGATTTGGTACTACACGTTGATTACGGTGATAGCAACTTTGTTATTGGTGTATCCTTTACATGCCAGTGGAGTCGTTTATGCCGCGATCGCAGTTAGTTTAGGGGGGTTATTTATCTACAAATCTTGGCGCTTGTTGCAAAATCCAGAAGATCGCACTGTTGCCAGAGAGTTATTCCTCTATTCCATTTCCTACATGATGCTGTTGTGCTTGGGTATGGTGATAGATAGCCTCCCCATTACTCATCATCTAATTAGTGCAGCGATCAATTTAATTTCTTAGGGTATGGATGTAAATGCGATCGCGTTGGTAAAGTGGCGCGATCGCAATTAAAAATATTTGGAGATCAACCAAAGAATTAAAGTAGTTCCCAATACGCATGTAATCCCTGCTACCCCGGCCAGGGGTTTTTTGTTTTTACCAGTGAACCAGTCAGAGGTGTTACCTGTGTAAGTAATTAGTTGTGCTGTGTCTACGGTAGCGATCGTCCATATTAATGCGGCGTGCAGTCCCCAAGCTATACCCAAACTGCCACCGTCTGCTACCCTTGCTAACACCAGCATCATGCCCATTAGCCACAATCCAGGGAGTTTGGGTATGGTTTCACGTTGCTCCCAAACTAAATGCAGAACGGCAAAAATTAAGCTGGAAGTTGCGGCTGCTAGCCAAATTGAGTAATTTTTCTCTAACTCGGTTAACAGAAATCCGCGAAAAACTAACTCTTCTATACCTCCAACAAATAATGCTATCAATAAAATGCTTGGCAAGATAGATGGTACTAACTTGAGATTCGATTTTTCAAAATTGCACCAACCCAACCAGAATTGACAGGTGAACATTATAGTTAGATTTAGTACCCCTAACCCAAAGCCTAGTACTAAAGAACTGATTAGAGAAATATTTACTACTAAGCCGTAATCTAAAAAAGACCTATTACTCAACCGAATAACTCCCCAAAGCACTAGAGGAGCTAATAGGTAGAGTGAGACTAACAAGGGTAATTTATGCTCTGGCTGTAAAAGTTTATCAGGTTGCCAATGAAGTGCGATCGCCCCTACTGCTGCTATTGGCAACCAACATCCTATCCAACTCACAAAAAACGCCATCACCACAATTAGTACTGATGCATTTTCCATAAATTCTCTGAGGGCATTGATTGCTGTCCCCAAAAAGATTTTCTCAACAAACAAAAAAAACACGATAGACTTCTTGCCCAATAGATTTCTTGTTTACTAATCAAGACTCTACTAAAGTTTGTGACTTTTGCAAGGTGTCTATCGTACTTTACCTATCAAAAAAACTCTCTCAATAGAGCTATGAGTTGCTATAGGGGTAGAAACAAGTTATGAAGCATTCATCTTCAACTTATATCTACCACTAGCCAATTTAATCCTCGTCTTCTAAATCTTCCTCTGATTCATCAGGATCTATATCTTCCAGAGCTGGTTTTTTGTCAGTATCACCGAGTTGAATCAGGTGAATATGCTTGTAACCAAGCCTAATTTCAAACTCATCTCCCGACTTTAAGCCCATTGCTTTAGTGTAGGTAGCACCAATCACAATTTGACCGTTTTGATGGACGCTGACTCGATATGTCGGTTCACGACCACGGCCATCTTTAGGTGCTTCTGGACTGAGAGGAATCCCTCTAGCCGATAACAAGGCATCATAAAAATCGGTGAGATTAACACGAACCTGATTATTCTTAGTAACCGTGTAATAGCCGCATTGCTTGGCTCTTTCTCGGCGTGGTAAAGTAGAAAGTTCTTTTACTTTAGCCAGCAGTGCTTTTCCAGTTAATGGCGCGGTTGCAGTTTCAGTCATTACGCTCAATTTTTCCTTACTCTCTCCAAACAAACTGATAAATAATGTCGTTTCATGCCAGTATTTGACTTTATAGCATCTGCTATAAAGCTACTAGTGACTTTAGGGTGAGGGATGAATTCCTACTTATAGGAAATCCAAGTGCCTCTATTATGGTTGCCCAGAATAGATTAGAAGTCGTGGTGTCACAGATATTAATTTCGGTGATTTTACGGCACTTTTAACCATTATTCGCCATCGGAAATAAAATTATTTTCTCTTTTGGCGCTACTGTAGCGGTGTAACTTTAAGACACCTTTACAAATTGGGAAGACAAAAAGCAGAAAAAGCGTTGTATTTGCGAAGCGGCATCTTTGATGCAGTTTCCTCGCCAGCTATTTTCCCAGACAGCGGGGTGGATTCTCTTCCCGATTTATTGCCTTAGTTCTACTACAAATAAGTTGCAGATCCAATCAATTGCAGGCTTTTCACGTTCAATGCTTGCCTTTATTGCCTTTGAGTTGTAAGGTTTTTACCACTCTCGCTCTCAAGCTTATGACAGCATTGTATTTGAATATGGTCTTACGGACATACACCCTTTTGTCCTATCTGTAGAGTCAAGAAATTTCATGTCTCTACATTACGAAGTAATAAACCAGTAGTAGCCGCGCTTATACGGCTATTAATTCTGATTTTCTGACTTCGTAATTTTATATTAAATACTAGCATGGACTAATAATAGCAAAATAGTTGTTTAATTTTTAATTTAAATGGCTGGTAAAGTTTTATCTAAATTTTTGAGCTACCAGAAGCAAAAAGCAGTGAGGATTTTTCTCTCACTTCATTACCTTAGTGAGTACCGCCATAGGTCTTTTATAAAAATTAATCTAAATTTAGACGAGTCAGTTTTGATAAATGCGTTACATCCAAAGATTGACTTGATTGAGACTAGGCAAAAACAGTGACAATTTTCTCTCCCAGTTTATTGGGACAATACAAAAAGCGGTCAGCTATTCTGTACGTCTGTCTATGGGAAGAATAAATTTTAGCGAATCTAACAAGTACTTTATTACCACTTGTAGATGTCTATGATCTGCTTTAACACTTTTATATAACCTAAAAATTCTCTTTCTCGTAACTATTCGTGGGATTTTGCTGACAAATAGCTATAAGAATCCGATTTGATTCCTATAACTATTTGCTTAAGGAGGGAACACTTCGACAAGCGGTAGTTGAATCTCGACTTCTCTACGAGACGCTACGCGTAGCTTGCTTCCCCGTAGGGGTACGCTCGATTTCCGCGCAGCGATGCACTGACTTGTGCTGAGCGTTGGTTGCTGAGCATCTTGGCTACGCTCGATGGAGCCGCAGTCGAAGCAAGTCGAAGTAGCTTGTCGAAGTGTCAAAACTCAGTGCATCGCAGAGAACAGGGAACAAAGAAAAAGAGATATGAGGTTTACTGAGTTTTTTTCAAAAATCAAAAACTAGTCCGATATGAGTACTGTTGGCATCAAGATATATTAAGAAGCTAAACTACTTAAGTTTGGATATTTTCGCTATTTAGAGGATGAATATAATTTGATTTCTAGACAATACTCTGCTTTTGTACTTACCAACAGGCTAATTCAATATGAAACTGCGATTACCTTATTGGCGATCAGAGTGAGAGTTGGACAAAAGTCTTGCTTGTGGAGCTAATACAACTAAAATTTTAATGGTTATCCTTGAATGAGAATCAGTCGCTCTTTAATTATCAGCCTATTAACACATGGTTTGGAATTAAGGGCAATAAGAGTGTAAGTGTAGCTCACTTTTAGCAACCACCCGCCTTAGCTCATGATTTCTGAGGTCGGTGAAACAAATTTAAGACTTTAGTTGGTGATAATGGAAGTTATTTTTAAAGTTATTCGACAACAAGAAAACTCCTCTCCTGTTGTGCAAACTTACCTTGTAGCGGCGGAATCTAGCAATACAATTCTGGATTGTCTCAATCGAATTAAGTGGGAGCAAGATGGAACATTAGCATTTCGCAAAAATTGTCGCAATACCATTTGTGGTAGCTGCTCGATGCGAATCAATGGACGTTCGGCTCTAGCTTGCAAAGAAAATGTCGGCAGTGAACTTGCGAGATTACAAAATATTTCTTCAGCCGCAGGTAAAGTCAATGCCATTCCAGAAATCACAGTGGCTCCTTTAGGTAATATGCCCGTGATTAAAGATTTGGTCGTAGATATGAGCAGTTTCTGGAATAATCTAGAAGCGATCGCACCTTATGTAAGTACAGCTGCGCGACAAGTACCAGAACGAGAATTTTTGCAAACACCACAAGAGCGATCGCGCTTAGATCAAACTGGTAACTGTATTATGTGTGGCGCTTGCTACTCAGAATGCAATGCTCGTGAAGTTGATCCAAGTTTTGTTGGCCCCCACGCCTTGGCCAAAGCCTACCGCATGGTTGCTGATTCTCGTGATAGTGATACAGAAAATCGTTTAGCAAGCTATAGCGAGGGGACTAAAGGCGTTTGGGGCTGTACTCGTTGTCTTTATTGCGATTCAGTTTGTCCAATGGATGTAGCACCATTAGAGCAAATTACTAAAATTAAGCAAGAAATCCTCGCACAAAAACAAGCTAGTGACAGTCGCTCAATTCGTCACCGGAAGGTGTTGATAGATTTGGTTAAACAAGGTGGTTGGATTGACGAACGACAATTTGGTTTACAAGTTGTCGGTAACTATTTTAAAGACCTCAAAGGATTACTTACTCTTGCACCTTTGGGTTTACGGATGTTAAGCCGAGGCAAATTTCCTTTATCTTTTGAATCTTCTCAAGGAACGTCACAAGTGCGATCGCTCATTGAATCTGTGCAAAAAGAAAAGGAAAATGGGGCATAGGGCGTAGGGCATTGGGAAGAGGAATTGGAGCAGGGAGCAGGGAGAAATGGAGAAAAAAAGATTGTGGTACAAATTTGAGGTATTTTCTTCACTCCCCTCTGCACCCTGCTCCCTGCTTCTTCCCCTGCTCCTCTTCAACGGGGATCTTGAGGTATATTCAAAGGCTGCCCAGAACGGTTATAGACTAAAATATCCCAGTGTCCATTGTTACTAGACTCAAAAGCAATCCTACTACCATCAGCGCTAATAGTAGGATTGCGGACTTCTGCTTGCAGATTAGCCGTTAAACTCCTTGATTGGCGCGTTTCGCGGTCATAAATGAAAATAGCCGAGCGCCCCTGGCGACTAGCGGCAAACACAGTAAAACGACCTTTTTCCGAAACACTTGGATGAGAGGCGATCGTATCTAAAGAATTTAAACCCGGTAAATCAACTAAACTGCGGGTCAGTGTATCAAACATATAAACATCTTGGCTACCCCGTCTATCGCTAATAAAAACAATATATCTTCCAGAAATTTGGGGGTTTAATTCCGACGCTAGACTATTAATACTCCGTCCCCCCGGATCAAAGGGATAACTCACTAAGCGGGGATAGCCAAAGCAGCCACTTAATAAACCTAAGCAAGCAAATATAGGTATAAAAATAATGCGATTGGGCATTGGGCAATTGTACTGAGCGTCCTTCGACTTCGCTTAGGAAGCATAGCCGAAGTATTGGACGTGGAGCATTGGTAATTATCCCTCTTTTTCTGCTCCTCTGTCATTCCCGATCTATCACTATATACAGATTCTATTTTCTTAGTCCCTCTGCTCCCTGCTCCCTGCTCCCTGCTCCCCTGCCTCTTCCACTACGGAGATGTCGGGGGTGTGTCCACGGTAGCGCCATTGGGAATATCTAACTCCAGATTGGGGCCACGATCTAATACTTCAATATCCCACTGACCCCGACTGGCGGTTTCAAATACAACATAACGCCCATCTGGGCTGATGCCAGGATTTCTGACCCAGCCGCGATAAGTTGGGGTGAGGATTTGCGACTGTTGCGTAGCGCGATCATAAAGCGCTACAACGGGTCTACCTTGATCGCTCGTAATATAAGCAATATAACGTCCGGTGTAGCTCAAGCTAGGACTTTCAGCAATTGTTTCTGGTCGATTTAAGCCTGGTGTGCGAATAAAGCGTTGCTCGCTCAAGTCATACACCAAAAGTTGATGACTACCATTGCGATTGGAAATAAACGCTAAAAAGCGCCCATTTCCACTCAACCCTGGTTGTTCCTCAGTGTAGCGACTGTTGAGGGAAGTCGGCCCAATAGGGATATCATTGGAATTACAAGATATCAGCAAACTTGTCAAGCTAAAAACTAGGCTCCAATGAATTGGTCTTTGGAGCCAAAATTTAGGCGTAAATTTTTTCACCTCAACTATTGACTATTTTTTGTCGCCTCTAAGCTTACATCCATCCGAGGTGATTTAAACATCATCAAAATTAGTAGAGTTATCAGGTTCCTCATCTAAATTTTCAACCGGGTTATATGGTACATAGTCAGTTGGTATTGCCTCATCATCTTCGCGTCCTCTTCGAGTAGTTGAATCAGCAGGAGGTCGCCGTCTTTTTGGTCTAGGAGGAACATCTTGATCGCGATTTTCTGGACGTACAGGGCTATTGCTAGGACGGCGAGAAGGTTTTCTCACTTCTTCTCCACCTAAATTTTCCCAATCGTCAATTTCTTTAGAAGCAGAACCCCAATCTTCTTGTTCATACCTGTCAGGAGTACGGCTTACTGAACGTCCAGAACTAGAACGACGATTCTTGTCTGCTGCTTCTGGTTTTTCCCGACTGTTGCGACGTTCAGAACGACGGGGAGATTGATCCTCATAAGAATCATCACGAGAAGAACGTTCATCCCTACTACCTCGAATCCGGGGACGTACAGGACGCTCTTCCTCTTCATAAGGTAGTGGGTCTAAATCTGCTTCCATCTCCGCCTGATATTTTCTGCGGTCTGTGTAGCTATAGCGATCGCTTACAGGTCTGTCTTCGTCTACAATCGGCGTGTTACGCTTGGCTTGTTGCGTAGCAATACCTCGCAGCCGAATACTTTCAATAGCAAAAAATACAGTTGTACCAACTAAAAGCAACTGACCAAATTGCAAAATCGGGTCTAAGCGCCAACCTTGGAAAATCAGAATGAAGCCGCAGAGTAAGCCCACTGCTGCAAAAAAGATATCTTGATCTCGTGACAACTCTGGACGCACAGTGCGAAGAAAATACAGTGCTGCCCCAGCCACAGCCAGGAAAATTCCTAGAATACTGGCTGAGTTCGTCCCAAAATTGACCTGAGCCAGAACACTGGCTGAGTTCAGCCCAAAATTTACCATTGCTCTTTTCCCAATATCAAGTCTATGTTAGCGAGTCACAATTAAAATCACTACTCTAATCAATCACAATATATTGAAGCTTCAAAGCATCTGGTAAAGAAGCTCTGAAGCTGTTCACCCAAAACTAAAAAAGTCTGTGTCTGTCAGTTAAGTATACCTTGTCCTCGGCGTGAGGATTGGTAGATAGCTGACAGACAAGGGGTTATGAGAGTCGAACTGACTCGCTAACCCAAAGTTATGAACGCTGGATTTTATCTTTTTGACTAATGAAAATCAAACCAACTGTAGCAGGGATAACAACGATCGCAGCACCCCAAGCCAGACTCCAAAGAAAATTTGCTAAAGAAGGGGTCATACTTCTCAACCTTTTTTTACACACTTCATCCTAATTCTAATATGGTGTATCACTTCCTTTTCGGGTTCTGTGTTAATCCATATCAGGGATTGAAATAAAATATATAGAGAGATTGCTTTACAAAGCTTCAAAATTTCTGGCTTTTGCCTAAGCGTTTTCTTTATTTATAGATGGTAGTTGAAGCCGATGACTGGTGTTAACCTGATTATTTGGATTTTAGGCCCTGTTTTAGGACTAATGACTTTTTTGTTTATTTTCCGCATCATTCTTACTTGGTATCCCCAAGTGGATTTAAACCGTTTACCCTTTAATCTAATAGCTTGGCCTACTGAACCTTTTTTAGTGCCATTGCGAAAACTAGTGCAACCTATAGGTGGAGTGGATATTACCCCTATTATTTGGGTTGGTATCTTCAGTTTGCTGCGAGAAATTTTACTAGGTCAGCAAGGATTACTCACCATGTTGGTTCGTGTGAGTTAGGGAATAGGGCATTGGGCATTGGGCATGGGGCATTAGACATAAGTTATTCCCCTTGTCTATTTTTCTTCCCTTGCTCCCTGCCCCCTGCCTCTTTCCTAGTTCCTTAAATATTCATCTCCTGTACAAAATTGGTGTAAACATTACCCTGCAAAAATTGTGGATTTTCCATAATTTTTTGATGAAACGCAATTGTGGTCGGTAGTCCTGTGATGGCACATTCCCGCAGGGCGCGTTTCATGCGGTTAATAGCGGTGGGACGGTCTGGCCCCCATACGATTAATTTGCCGATGAGGGAATCATAGTAGGGAGGAATCTGGTAATCAGTATAAACGTGGGAATCAATTCTAACTCCAGGGCCACCAGGAGGTAGATAACCGCTGATACGTCCAGGTGCAGGGCGAAAATCATGCTCAGGATCTTCAGCATTAATGCGGCATTCTATAGCATGACCCCTTAAAACTACTTGATCTTGAGTTAGCTTTAGTCTTTCCCCTTGGGCAATCCTGATTTGTTCAGCAACCAAGTCTACTCCGGTAATCATCTCTGTTACAGGATGCTCAACTTGAATGCGGGTATTCATTTCCATAAAGTAAAACTTACCGGTTTTATCCAGAAGAAACTCGATAGTTCCTGCTCCAGTAAAGTTGATGAATTGGGCAGCCTTCACAGCAGCGTAACCCATTTTTTCACGCAGATCTGGATCAAGAGCAGGGCTAGGGGCTTCTTCTAGTAACTTTTGATTACGACGTTGAATTGAGCAGTCCCGTTCGCCTAAATGAATGACATTGCCGTAGTTATCAGCCAAAATTTGAAATTCAATGTGACGCGGACGTTCAATAAATTTTTCTATATAAACGCCAGAATTACCAAAGGCGGCTCCTGCTTCCCCTTGAGCAGCTAAGAAAAGTTTGACAAATTCGTTTTCAGAATGTACTAAACGCATACCCCGTCCGCCACCGCCAGCTGTGGCTTTAATCATGACGGGATAACCAATATCTTTAGCAAATGCCAATCCTTCTTGCTCAGACTCCACTAATCCATCACTACCTGGTACTGTTGGCACACCAGCTTTTTGCATGGTTTCTTTGGCGGTGGATTTATCTCCCATCAGTCTTATAGCTTCAGGAGTTGGGCCAATAAAGGCTATATGATGGTCAGCACAGATTTCTGCAAATCGGGCATTTTCTGCCAAAAAACCATAACCCGGATGAATGGCGCTAGCATTACGGGTCAAAGCGGCAGCAATAATATTAGGAATATTCAAATAACTTTTACTGCTGGCAGCTTCGCCAATGCAAACTGCTTCATCAGCAAGTTGGACATGGAGAGCATTACGGTCAACGGTGGAGTGAACCGCAACCGTGGCAATTCCCATTTCTTCACAGGCGCGGAGAATGCGAAGGGCGATTTCGCCTCGGTTGGCAATTAATATTTTGTCAAACTTCATTTTTTAGCTTCGATATTCGATATTAGTACCAGTAGATTGACATTGTCTCCCATCCCACTGACAACAATGCTTTCGCTTTATCTCAAATTATGACAGGAGATTCTCCAACCTCATCTTCAGCCGAGTTGAGATGCCCTCTGGAGGATTTGACTAGATTAACAACATTGCAGTTGCTGTTCTTTGTTAGTTTCCTGAGCTAAGCTTGAGGCGATCGCACCAGATGGTTTGTAGCTAAAATAGCGTTACTGTAGTAGCGGCAGCTTTTCTGCCCCCAGCTTGCGAGTAAATTCCACTGTAGTTATACCTCTTTTAAGATCACTTGTAGAGCTACTATATTTCTGTCTGTCTGATTATCTACCTTCGGGAAATTTATCAATGCTTCAACTCAAATTTTTGCTAAATTCAAGATTGTTTTAAAATATTAATTTTGTTGTGCTACAATCTCTTTTTAGACGATTCATGCGGATGTGGCGGAATTGGTATACGCGCACGTTTGAGGGGCGTGTGGCTTTGCCTTGCGAGTTCGAGTCTCGCCATCCGCATTTTTAAAAATCATAGTCAAGATTAATAGTCAACGGTCAATGGTCAAAAACTTGAAACTGTTGACTTTTGACTATGGTTATAAACTTAGTGTTGGTTTTTTGTGCTTTTATAGAAATAGGTGAACTTTTGTAAAGAACATTGACTGCAACTTTTACTCCATCCAACAACTCAACATTGCCAGTAGCGTGGCATCGCCTCACTCCGATTTGGCAAGGTGGGGAGGAAGTTATTCAACAAGGTTTGCCTCATACCCAGTTGGCTCCAACTTGGCAAATGCTACTTTTAGGCGATGGCTCACCAACAAGACATTTAGAATTACTTACAGGTGAACCAACAGAAGTAGATGTGATTGATATGTCTTTAATTGGCACAGACTTAGATTATGCGCCAGATTTAATTCAAGCCGTACCAAGTCCACGACTACGAAGACAGGTATGGTTACGCACTGCCTCAGGTCAACGCTTGGCTTATGCTACCTCTTGGTGGGAAGCTAGTCATGTGGATGAGTATTTGCAAAATCGTTCATTACCAATTTGGGCAAGCTTAGCTCGTCTCCGTACAGAATTATATCGGGATGTACGAGGAATTTATTATGGTTCCTCAGCTGCGCTACAGTCAGGCTTTGATGAGGCTGGGCCATTCTGGGGTCGCCACTATTTATTTTGGCATCATGGACAACCATTAACTTTGATTTATGAGGTTTTTTCGCCTTATTTAACTAAATATTTAGGGAATACGCAGGTTAATTCTACCAATGGTAAAACGTAAGCTCATCTCTGACCAATAATTTAAAATTGGGGAGAGAGCTTAGAACTTGTAGTAGTTTTATTTTCAGGTTTCTAGGAATAATGTTTCCATTAGCACTTACGCAAAATTCAAAATTCATGTAGTTGCGTCATTACCTCGGCGTTAGCCTTCCCGTTGGCTAAAAAAAAATCAATTATCAAAGAGAACGAACCACAGAGGCGCAAAGGGCACGGAGAGATGAATAAGAGAGAGCCATGCCAGAAAATGTCCTGTAAAATTCAACAAAGCATGTTAAAAAGGTTAACTAGTCATAAACACACTGCTTTTAAATGAACCTTAGAAATCTGAGGAAAGTTTTATTGCCTAAGTATCATCAAGGGTTGAGGGTGGAAAAACTAAGTAATTGGCTACCCTAAATCAAGGGAACCCTGGTGGTTTATTGGACTAATCAAGCAAATAATGACTTCGCAAGTATGAGGTAGAGGTTTCAATGGCACTGCCTGTTGTGTCTGCTCGAATGAAGAAAAAAAAGAAACCATCTCTGGTGCTGACGCTCTCGGCTACTGGGTTATTGATTGCTGGGGGGAGCGTAGCGTACCGATTTTTTAACCAGGGACAACAATTTTCTAGAGATTTGCCAGTTGGTGCAAATATTATTCCTCAAGATGCGCTGTTTGCAGTTTCTCTCACTACAGATCCTCAACAATGGCAGCAAATGCATGAGTTTGGGACAAAAGAAACCCAAGCCGTACTTAATAAAAGTATATTTCAGTTACGCGATCGCTTTCTGACTCAGAATGGTTACAACTTTGAGAAAGATGTTCAACCTTGGGTTGGTAATCAAATCACTTTGGCAATTTTGGCTCCCAAAGGAAATAAACCTGCCGTTAAACCAGTGGCTGTTGGTGAAGATGCTGTAAACAATCAGCAATCAATGGTTATGGTATTACCTGTAAAAAATCCCCAAACAGCCAAAAGCATTTGGGAAAAGGCGAAAAATCCTCAACAGGGGCAATGGATTGACCGCACATATCAGGGGTTTGCTATCAAACAAACCAATGGACAAGCCGGAGAAAACCTCTCGACGACATTAATAGACGAGCGCTTCTTAGTCATTACTGATAGTCTCAAAGCCACAGAAAGAGCAATAGATGCATATAAAAACAAAACTTCGCTAGCAAATACAGCCGGATTTACCGAAAACTTTCCTAAAATTGCTAGTGACCAACCTTTTGCCCAGTTTTACGTTAATGTACCAACAGCAGCCAAAATAGCCACTACTTCTCCTAATCGTCCTTTACCAGCACAGGTTTTAGCCCAGCTGCAAAACAATCAAGGTTTAGCAGGTACAATTACCTTGGAAGCTGAAGGTATACGTTTAAAGGGTGTTTCGTGGCTTAACCCTAATAGTCAGCGCGTGCTAGCGGTAGAAAACAAAGCTGGGAAGATGCAAAACCGCGTGCCATCTGAAACTTTAATGATGTTGTCTGGCGGAAACTTGAAGCGATTATGGGGAGATTACGTTTTAACATCTCAAGGAAATCCTCTTTCGCCCATCACACCAGAGCAGCTACGAACTGGGGTAAAATCTTTGACCAATCTTGATTTAGATCGGGATTTGCTCAGTTGGATGAAAGGCGAGTTTTCTGTATCATTAATTCCTAATAAACCACAAGACGATACTCCAGAGGATTTTCGAGCAGGCTTAGTGTTCATGGTACAGGCAAGCGATGCCTACGGCGGGCAAAGCCTACGCCAATCAGCTGAAGTATCTTTAAAACAGCTGGATGATGTGATGAAAAATCAATACCAGTTCCAGATTCAACCAGGAACAGTTGGAGGGCAACCTGTTGTTAACTGGGTTTCACCTTTTGGGACTTTAACTGCTACTCACGGCTGGTTAGATAAAGATGTTGCTTTTTTGGTAGTTGGCGCTCCCGTTACAGACAAAATTGTTCCCAAACCCAAAAATACCCTAGCTAATACTGTTCCTTTTCAGCAGACAGTACCGACAGAACCTGATCCTACAAATGGTCAATTTTTCATGGATGTAGAACGCACGGTGAAGAATTTTCCTCTACCAAATCTGATTTCTAATCAACGTACTTTACTAGCTGCAACACGTTCAATTGGGGTAACTGCTGCTGTCAGTGATAATCGCAGTACCCGTTATGACATTTTTTTAGCACTCAAGAAAGTCAGTAATTCATCTGTACCTACACCTACCGCATCTCCATGATAGGCAGGAGGTAGTGTTTCGACTACGTACGCGGCAGTCGAATCTCGACACTTCGGCAGGCTACTTCGACTACGCTCAGCACAAGTCAGTGCAGGGAGCTTCGCGGCAGTTGAGCGCAGTCGAAACTCAACAACCAGGGAGGGGGTAAAAACATTACTGTTTTTGAAATTCGCACCCTCGAAATGTTCTAATCTCTATGCTCTTTGCTGTATGGTTCATAACTTCTAACTCTTTTTAGTTCGTTAGCCTTTAAGCGGATAGGATCAGAACAGTCAGAAATTAATATTTTAAAGAATCTACTGGGGAGAATGCTTTATGAATCTGGTTATACTCCAGAACTGGCTTGACAATGCCTCCTTTGCTGTCTTATTCCTGACTATGTTGGTGTATTGGGTAGGAGCAGCTTTTCCGAATTTACCAGCAACTGCCGCGTTAGGAACAGCCGGAATGGCGATCGCTAATTTGTGCATAGCAACCCTATTAGGGGCAAGATGGATAGAAGCTGGCTATTTTCCTCTCAGCAATCTCTATGAATCGCTGTTTTTCTTAACTTGGGGAATTACCACCATTCATTTGATTGCCGAAAATACTAGCCGTAGCCGCTTAGTAGGAGTTGTGACAGCCCCTGTGGCTATGAGTATTGCTGCTTTTGCTACCCTGACGTTGCCATCAGAAATGCAAGTAGCAGAACCATTAGTACCCGCGTTGAAGTCAAATTGGCTGATGATGCACGTCAGTGTGATGATGTTAAGTTATGCTGCTTTGATGGTAGGTTCATTGTTAGCGATCGCTTTTTTGATTGTGACTCGTGGTCAAAACATTCAACTACAAGGTAGTTCTGTTGGGACTGGTGGTTATCGCAATAATGGCTACCGCTTACACAAAGCAGGGGAGTTAGTTTCTCCACCTCCAACACCACCTGTAGAAAACAACGGTTTTGCGCGTTTTGAAAGTAATAACAACGGCAACGGGAATGGTAACACTGCTGTTTTGGGAGCAGTAATTACAACTCCCATTTCCAATCAACAATCTCTGAGCCAAAATTCCGAACCTCTCTCACCCCAACGCCTGAGCCTAGCTGAAACTCTCGACAACATCAGCTATCGCGTCATTGGGTTAGGATTTCCCCTATTGACAATTGGCATTATTGCTGGTGGTGTTTGGGCTAATGAAGCTTGGGGTTCATACTGGAGTTGGGACCCTAAAGAAACCTGGGCATTAATCACTTGGTTAGTTTTCGCCGCCTATCTGCATTCTCGGATTACTCGTGGTTGGCAAGGTCGTAGTCCCGCGATTTTAGCAGCTGGTGGTTTTGCTGTCGTTTGGACTTGCTATCTGGGTGTAAATCTTTTGGGTAAAGGTTTGCATTCTTACGGCTGGTTCTTTTAGTGAAAAGGGGCTAGGAACTAGGGGTTAGAGGCTAGGGTGTATATTTTATCTGGTAAATATCATCAAAAACGCGTCTATCATTGATAACGAGTTATTTTTGATGACTTTTACAATTTGATGAATATCCAAATAAACTATCCACCAAAGCTAAAAGCCATTAGTATCCATGTTCCATTCGCTTATGCCATCTGTATAGGTGTGAAGGGAAAGCAAGCTATATTCTGGGGAGCAAAGACAGATGCAGAAAAAGTAGCTTTTACTTTAGCATCGGAACAAATACGAGAGTATTTACTTAACGTGAGTTCGATGAACCTCTCCCCAACCCCTCTTTGAAGCGGAGCTACGGTGTACACACAAGTACTATCTGAAAGGGTTTCAGGCGTTATAGACCCCTTAAAT
>JBBSOP010000008.1:0-25958 GCA_038259655.1 Chroococcales cyanobacterium | reverse complement strand
GTAAATAGTCGCTCATAAGGGAGTATAGGCTATGGAATCTTTGTTACCACAGGTGTAATTAAATTAAGCACTAAGGTAAAAAAGATCAAGCCAATTTGACCTGGGTAACTAGCAGCTTAGGGACTTCCAACTAAAAAAATATCCCATCGTTATAGAAGCAGGGGGGCAGGGAGCAGGGAGCAGGGGGAGTAAGAAAAATAAAATCTGAATAAATTGGATAATTTATTTTTTGGAGTTCCCGTATAAGCGATTGTATCTTTAGTTGATTGTTAGGATATCTAAATACAGCAAAACTACATATTGACTTTAAATGTTACAGCATTAATGCAGATATCAGCATGGAATTAGCAGCTTGGTATAGAGATTGTAACTTTAGTCCATCATGAGGATACTCAACCACAGCATAATTGCAGGTTGCCTGGAAGCGATCGCCATTCAAAGCTGTAAAGATTTGCTGGCGGAGCTTGGTTAAAATATCATTGAGGCGATCTTTGGTAATTAGCCGTTCTGTTTCACTAAACCCAGAAATTCCCACCACAAATTCTCCGTTACCCCAATAGCCCAACTTTTCACCACTGCAAAATGCCGATTGGAATAGACGACTCCATCGTTGCAATACTTGATTACCAGCCTCATGACCGTACTGGATATTAATTTGGCGTAAATCACTGATATGCAAGATCATCAAGCAAACCGATTGTTGATTTTTCTCGGCTTGAGTAATCAGGTGCTGTAAGTCACGGCTAGACTGGAACTGATTTGCTAGTTTAGTTAGGGGATCTTTGGTAGAGAGCGATTGGAGTAGGCGACTGCGTTCTAGACGATGGGTAATCCTTGCCAACAGTTCTGCCCCTACAACAGGTTTGACTACATAATCATCTCCCCCAGCAGCAAATACCTGCTGCACTGTTTCCATCTCCCGATGAGCTGTCAGAAATACAATTGGCAATTCCTGCCATTGGGGATCTGTGCGAACTGCCTGGCAAATTTCCATCCCATTGATGTGGGGCATTTCCACATCCAAAATCAACAAATCTGGTGCAGTAGATTGTAATACTTCCCAGAAACGTAGAGGATCATCCAAGCCAGTGATTCGCATTCCCCAAGGTTCTAACATTGGGACTAGTGCCGCTAAAATCAGTGGGTCATCATCAACTACTAATACATTTACTGTTAAAGAACGCGTCAACTGTAATATTTGAGACGCAGTTTCTTCAACTTGACTGGCTGTGACAGGCTTAACAAGAAAACCCCGCGCCCCAGACTGAGCTAAAGTTACTCGATCTACTAACTGATCAGTGATAGCCAGGACTAGAACAGGTACAGGAGGAATGCGTGTTGCTAAGTCTAACATTAGTGCTAAACTTTCCTCTCGCTGCCCTATCTCATCTACATTCAGTACTACTAAATCTGGTGAGTTGGTTTGCAAGAAGTTTTTTGCACCTTCTAAGGTTGTTATTTGCTGCCAACGCATTTCTGTAAAAGAATATGCTAATTGTTGCAACTGTGAACCCAGTTGTAAATCAGGGTCTATTAACAGTAACTTGGGACTATTCTCTTCGCCAATCGAGGTAGCAGTTTGATTAACTACCTTTTGTGCCATTAGGTTTAACAAGTTGCCTAACTCTTGTATTAGCGATGTCAATTGGCATTTTTGTGCTGGGAACAGGTCTTGATCTTTGTCTAAAATTTGTTCGATTTCCCGCGCTATTTGAGTTCCTGTTTCTTGCTCAAACATTCCCAAAACACCAGCTAGCTTATGCGCTTCACGTTCTGCCGATTTACGTAATTCTATAGTTAGTGTGTCGCTAGAGAGTGCCGTTGCTACTTGTTGGAGTACCTCCATTCGCTGTGTCATTAGACCCTGGTATTGAATCCACAACCCACCCATTGCTTGGTTAAACTGCTGTTCAACGGATGGGGAAGTATCGGATATAGAGGAATTATGCTCTAGATTTTTTTGAGTTAATTTTCTTTTGCTATTTCCACTACTAGTAGCTGTTTGGGATTTTAAGCGATATCCCAAACCATAAACGTTTTCAATGCAGTCTACGGCTCCAACTATTTTTAACTTGTGTCGCAACCATTTAATATGGGACTTAACTGTTTCCTCTTGGGGTGGGTCGTCAAAAGTCCAGAGATGTTCGATAATTTCTCCCCGACTGAAAACCCGCAATGGATTCCGCAGGAATAACTCCAGTAAACTGTATTCTTTGGGTGTTAAATCCAGAACTTGGTTATTGTATGTTACCTCGCAAACACTGGGATCTAACCGCAATGCCCCAACTTCTAGTACTGGAGGACGGAGAGTCTCGCCGCGACGTAACAAAGCCCGTACCCTTGCTTGCAGTTCTCCTAAATTTAAAGGTTTAATGAGATAATCATCAGCTCCGGCATCGAGTCCACGAATGCGATCGCTGGTTTCATCTTTGGCTGTAATCAACAAAATAGGAGTAGAACAGCCACTAGAACGTAAGCGCTGACATAAAGTAATGCCATCCAGTTTTGGCAGTCCAACATCTGTTAATATCAGGTCGTAGCTCGTATTTTGGGCATATTCCCAGCCAATTTGTCCGTCTTGTGCGATTTCAACAGCATAATATTGTTGGGTAAGAGACTGCAACAATACACTCGCTAAAACTTCGTCATCTTCGATCAGCAAGATTCTCATAGCAACTCACTCCACAACGCTACCATGACTACCACTAAATCAAAAATTGTCCTAGAAGGGCAAGACTTTGTGCGATTCGTTGAGTGTTGAATCACGGTGAAAATCCGTACATAGACACTCCAATCGATAACCCATAAGGAGCAGGTCGGATACAGGTGCAAGTCCTCTCTACCCGACTAAGGACGGGAATTATAGCAACTGGAAGTTCAAGGAGGCAGGAAGAGTAAATCAGTTTACATACCCTAGGGCATAGGGAAATTAACGCTTTCGGACAGACCGACCTCTACTCGCTGGTGGTGACACCCGCAAGCAAGCCGACTGGTTGAAGAAAGAATCCCCGTCTCTTTAGAGCGGGGAGTGTCAAGGTGTACACCTTAGCTACAAAAGGGTGGGTAATAAGTTACCCACCCTCAAATATTGCTTACTTGGTAGTACTTTCTACGGGTACTTCAGTAGCAGACTTGCCAACTAGCATAGCGGCATTTTCCTCACTTTCGAGGATACCGAACTCAATCAACAAATCTTCTAGCTCTTCCATTTCAATTGGTGTGGGTATGGATAGCTTATCGTTGTTAATGATCTTCTTAGCTAATGTGCGATATTCGTTACTTTGATTACTGTCAGGTGCATACTCATTCACAGTCATCCGGCGTAACTCAGCGTGTTGCACGATGTTGTCACGGGGTACGTAGTGAATCATCTGAGTATTCAAGCGTTTTGCCAGGGTTTCGATGAGGTCGATTTCCCGGTCAACGTTACGGCTGTTACAAATCAAACCACCTAAACGCACGCCGCCAGTGTGAGCATATTTGAGGACACCACGAGCGATATTGTTAGCTGCGTACATCGCCATCATTTCACCAGAGGTAACGATGTAGATTTCTTGCGCTTTACCTTCACGGATAGGCATAGCGAAACCACCACATACAACGTCACCCAAAACGTCGTAACTTACAAAATCAACATCTTTGTAAGCACCGTTTTCTTCTAAGAAGTTGATGGCGGTAATAATACCACGACCAGCGCAACCTACGCCAGGCTCAGGACCACCTGACTCAACACAACGTACATCGCGGAAGCCTGTAAGCATCACTTCTTCTAGTTCGATGTCTTCTACAGCGCCTCGTTCAGCAGCTAGTTGGAGAACACTTGTTTGTGCTTTACTGTGTAGCATCAAACGAGTAGAGTCAGCCTTGGGGTCACATCCTACGATTAAAATGCGCTGACCCATTTCTGCCATAGCAGCCAGGGTATTTTGGGAAGTAGTAGATTTACCAATACCGCCTTTACCGTAAAAAGCTATTTGTCTAATTTTTTCGTCAGTCATGGTTGGTGTTTCCTACAATTAATTATTTGTTGATGAGTTTGAAGGTTTATATGAGAAATTCACACTGACGATAGTTGCCATTTGATATCTACTAGCAAATGCATCACAGCAAAGTGAGTGTTTAGTCATTAGTTATTTTTCTCAACAATAACTAATGACTCAATTGCTGAGACTACAAAAACAGCAATTAGAAGTTGTGATTGCTCAAGGTATATTGCAAGTATCACCAGACGCGCACTTAGATCATTTCTTCAGAATATGGGTGCTGAAAATTGATCGTTTACCAATAATGAAGCCTTAAAAACTTTGATTTCAGCATTATCGATAGTTGTAGCAAAATCCCAATTGGTTGCTCAGACCTTAAGAGTGGTTACGGTAGAAATGCAAATTTATGCAGAGTTTCTTCCCTAAACCACCAACCAACCAAAATTGCAATCCACTCTCAATGGTAGCTACAATTCATTCGATGTTTGCAATCATCATCGCTGTTGAGAACTTCTAATTAGTGATGTTCTAAATCCTGAAAAATGCTATGTCGGTCATTATTCCAAGTATTCCTTGAAAATCACTATGGCTTGCCAAACTTTCCTCAGAGTCTTTCTTCCCAAACTCCAAGGATAATTACATCTGGCAGGTAATTCTCTAGCTAGGTTAGCCAAACTCCTGTGGCTCGTACCCAGGTGAATCCTATTCGACTTCAAATTGTTAGAGAGGCTACGATCCTACTCAATATTCTGGTTTGATTTTTTCGCTACAAAAATGTAACGAATTGAAGTGGATTTACCAGAGCAAAAAAAACTTGATTGAGCTTGCCTTAATTTCTCTTGAAGTCTTTTTTTACTTTCAACTTTTTGATTCCTATAGACAGCATAACACAGATATTATTAATTGATTGGATAAAATCAAAGTAATTCGTAATACTTGCCAAAGCCAAGAAGCAAGTTACGTAATTTGTAATGCTCTGTAGGAAACACAAAGCGCTACATGATTCAGAAGCACTTATGTTATGACATTTTATCTAATAGGTGCTTAATGGTCAGGCTATATTAAGAAATGAAGATTTGCTTTGCACTACTTACTTACTCCTAATTTATTCAGAAATAACTATCTGAGGGTTATGAATTGTACTATCAGGCATAATAGTCTCTCTGAACTTTGCATAAGTTATTTTTGTTTGATGGAGGTTCGCATTACTTAAATTTGCCTTGGTTAAGTTTGCCCAAGTCAGATCTGCACCAGTTAAATTTACTTCAGTTAAATTAGCCTCTAACAATATTGCTCCACATAATTTTGCTGCTGTGAGATTTGCTCTAGCTAAATTGGCTTCAATTAAAGATGCTTCAATTAATGTCGCTTCAGTCAAATCTGCTTCACTGAAATCTACATCACACAAAGAAGCTCCCCAAAATTTACAACCACTGCATTGCGCTCTCCACAAGCAAGCTCTACACAAATTTGTATGTGTTAAATCAGCATTCATCAAGTTAGCTTCCGACAAAGAGGCTTCATATAAGTTAGCTCCCCGTAAGTTCGCTCCATTCAGATTAGCACCAGTGAGAATAGAACCACATAAATTAGCCCCTTGTAAATCTGCTTCTATCAAGTTGACACCACTTAAATCAACTGCTCTCAAGTCGATACCACTCAAATCACATCTACTAAAATCCCGGCGCTGACAAAATTTATCTTTGATTTGACTCAATACTAATTCCTGTTTGTCAGCATAATTTCTCATGGTATTTACCTCAGAGTGTAAATAATTGCAAAAGTCAATTTTGAGAGTTACCGTATATCGAGAGTACACCCCAAACGACAATTAGCGTCATCAAAAAGCAGTAATAAATTGAGAAAAAATCGTTAATTAACGGAAAATTAACTTAGTAAGTGGTTTTTAAAACAAAAAACGCTGACATAAGTCAGGAAAAACTCATAATGTAAAAAAATGTCATGTTGAAAGACTAATAACTAATATGGTATATAATATATAAGTTTAATTACTTATTACTGAATAAATAATTAAATGAAATTTTCCAGAAATACATTTGGATTAGGGATTTACAAAAATAAAAATGTCATTGGGGTTCAGTTGAAATACCTGCAAGTGTAATTCGTTCTGAATAACCCATAATCTGTGGAAATTTCAGACTTTGATTGTTTCAATATCATTTATGGGCAAGCTAGTAAATGAGGAAAGCATCTCTGCAATATTTATTTACAAAAAGGCCTATTTTGCGTATATACCGAATGAACTTCACTATTCACTAGTGGAGTTTAATCAGTAATGACTACTAGGATAATACTCGTTATCCAATCCATAATTTCTCTGTCTTCGACCGAAGTAAGCATTTTGATTGATGTTTAGAGTCATGGAAAAAATGAACAACTATTTACCAACCCCAAAAAAATTCACAATTCTTCCCAATAAACTTAATTTAAAAGTTACTAAAAAGAAGATTTTGCTCAGTACCTTGATCGTATTTCTGGGTTTACTGGGAATTGCTACTCTTTGGTTTAAATCCAGATATGATTTTGATAATCAAATGACGGTTAAACTCCAGGAATTATCTAATGCCGAATATCCAGCAAATGCTGCTCCATTAGGTAAAAACTTTCAAAGATATGCCAACCGAAAGTTAACAATTATCAAGCGAGATCAAACTCACTTTGATTTTGTGCTGGAACCGACAAATAAAAACACAGCAAAAATAGTTATCAAAAATATTGATCTAGAGTTATTAGTACCTAAAGCACCACAATGGGCAAAAAAAGATCAAGGTTTGGAAACAATTGCCTTTACAGATCGGGAGTGGAACAGACAACAAGTTAGCTTTCCTGCTAATTCGGAAAATATAGAAATTATTGGAGGAGATGGTTTTGAAAAGCAAAATCTTGTAGAGGTTGCTTTAGCTAACAATTGCTTAAATGCCGGATATTGGGAAATTTTGCTTTCAACTAAAGAAGATAATAATAAAACCCTTTATTATCAAAGTTGGTTTACCTTTCCTTTAGGACATTACAAAAATGTATTTGAGAATATTAATCATATTTCTTACTGGAACCATTGGTGGAGATTAGAACACTGGCAAGATCCGAGTGGCACAGTCATAAATCCTAATTTACTTAGGAAGATAATCGATGAGAAAGAAATAGTTTCTCAGTTCCCAACGGATGAAAAGATTATTGTCGCAGGAGAGCAAAGTAGAAAAGTTAGGACTACAATCGCAACTAACTTGACTAGCTGGAAAGATATTTATAGTGGTGAAAACAAAATTGAATTTGCAACTTTTCGACCACCAGGGTTCTACGATACCAATAAACCTTGGGGAAATGAATACTGGAGAATAGGTAAATTTGAAAAAGTTGTTTTGAGAAATATTAAACCTATCGGCGTTGAGCAAAACTTGCAGGAAATAGAACTGACCCTAAAAGATACAAAGACTGGAGAACAAAATAAATTATTCATCAGTGGTGTCAATATCCAAAATCTGCCAAAATTGCCTGTAAAAGAATATCCTAAAGGCTTATATATGCCGATGGGAATTGGCATACCTCCTTTTTATCAAAGTTATAAAGACTTAACCAAATCTCATCCAGATGAAAGCCCATACTTCAGTTTTTTGCTAGATTCAAAAAATCGGTGGATAGATCATCACCATTTAGCACTTGATGGTTCAGTACTGCATCGTGATGTAGATAATCCAAATCTTTTGCATCTTTATTTACTATCCTATGAAAGGAACACTTTAATTGGTCATTTCTTACTCTATTTGAAATAGACCCACTTTCAACCCGGATTTATCACTTTTGATCAATCCGGGTTGTAGTAGAGGTGACAGAACGCAAACGAGCAGAAGCCGCATTACGGGAAGATGAACAACTATTTCATCAAATGACAGATACATCTCCCTCCCTAATATGGATGTCGGACACACGTTAACTCTGTTATTACTTCAATAAGCTTGGCCTTGGCTGGAGTTTAGAGGTCGTATAATGGAGCAAGATAATGTGTCATGGTTGGTTACAAGGGATACATCCTGATGATTTACAGCGTTATTTTGATACTTATATAAATGCGTTTAACGCCCGTCAAGAATTTAGAATCGAGTATCGGCTGCAACGTTTTGACGGCGAATCTCGTTGGATTTTAGATATAGGAATGCCACGCTTTACATCAGAAGGCAATTTTCTGGGCTATATCGGTTCATGTATTGATATTAACGATCGCAAACAAGCAGAAGCAGAACGTGAACTTATGTTAGCGCGATCGCAGCAATATGCCAAACAACTACATGGGTTGACTGAGGCGGCATTGACAATTAATTCAGCATTATCTATTGAAGAAGTTATCAAAATCATTACAGAACAGGCACGGACTATCATCGGCGCACATCAATCTGTCACAAGTATGACAATTGATCATAACTGGGCGCAGTCGATTAGTTCCATTTCCCTTTCAGATCGATATGCTGCATGGCAAAATTATTTGGAAAAGCCCAATGGTTCGGGCATTTATGCCTACGTTTGTCAGATGAATGCTCCCATGCGGATGACTCAAGCTGAACTCGAAGCTCATCCTCAATGGCGAGGTTTTGGGCAAGAAGCAGACAAGCATCCACCCATGCGGGGATGGCTAGCTGCACCCTTGATTGGGCGAGATAATCATAATATAGGAATCATTCAATTAAGCGATAAATACGAGGGTGAGTTTACTGAAGAAGACGAAGCTATTATTGTCCAGTTAGCTCAGATGGCATCAATAGCGATTGAAAACACCAGATTGTACGAAGCAGAACAACAGGCACGGACTCAAGCCGAAGAAGCCAACAGTATTAAAGACCAGTTTCTCGCTGTTCTTTCCCACGAACTACGCTCTCCATTGAATCCTATCTTGGGTTGGTCTAAGTTACTCCAAAATCGGAAATTTGATGCTTCAAAAACAGCAGCAGCTCTGGCAACTATTGAGCGAAATGCCAAGTTACAGGCTCAATTAATAGAAGATTTGCTAGATGTGTCGCGTATTCTTCAAGGTAAGTTGACATTGAATGTGAATACAGTTGATTTGGTATCGACAATTTCTAGTGCCTTGGAAACAGTGCATTTAGCGGCCGAAGCAAAATCTATTGATGTGAAATTTTCGATTCTTCCTTTATTGGAACCACAAGATTTTGAATCTATTGACCCCCAAAAACAATCTCTCCATTCCACATTCTTAGTAATGGGCGACCCTAATCGCTTACAGCAAGTTATCTGGAATTTACTTTCTAACGCTATCAAATTCACACCCCCAGGTGGACAAGTGCAAGTCTACCTAGAGCGTGTTGATTCTGATATTCAAATCCGAGTCATAGATACAGGTAAGGGAATTGACCCTGACTTTTTACCCCACGTATTTGATTACTTTAGGCAAGCAGATAGTGCCACTACCAGAAAATTTGGGGGATTGGGACTGGGACTAGCGATCGTGCGACAATTAGTAGAACTCCACGGTGGTACAGTCCTGGCAGAAAGTCCAGGTGAAGGGCAAGGAGCGACATTTACAATCCAGTTGCCACTCTTATCCACAAAAGGCACAGCCGTAGAAGGACAAAACCAACCAGGAATAGATTTTAATTTGCCTAGCCTCCAGGGAATTAAAATCTTGATTGTGGATGATAGTGTTGATTCACGAGACTTTATTAGCTTCGTCCTGCAAGAAGAAGGGGCAGAAGTATTATCAGTTTCATCAGCTATTGAGGCGCTACAAATCCTACCAGATTTCCTGCCAGATGTGCTGTTAAGCGATGTTGGTATGCCAGAAATGGATGGCTACATGCTGATTCGTCAAATTAGAGCTTGGACACCCAATGAAGGCGGACAAACTCCAGCGATCGCTCTAACGGCTTATGCTGGAGAATATAATCACCAACAGGCAATTTCCGCAGGTTTTCAAATGCATGTCACTAAGCCAGCGGAGCCTTCTGAGCTAATTGCAGCTGTTAACAAACTGGCGAAAAAGTCAGTTGTCAGTGGTTAGTTGTCAGTGGTCAGTTGTCAGTGGTGTTTTTTCTTATCATCCCTCCCCTGCCTCCCCTGCTTCCTCTGCCTCCCCTGCCTCCCCTGCCTTCCTCCACCCGTCATTTTTAGGTTGACAGACCACTACTCCTCACCCCAAGTGCGTAACTGGAAATACACTAGTACTAAAGTAAATGCTAATAGTACTGTCGCTGCTGCTGCTGCATAACCGAAGTCAAATTGAGCAAAAGCCTCTTGATAAATGTAGTAAACCAACAAGTTAGTAGAATTTAAGGGGCCACCGCCTGTAATCACGTAAACTTGCTCAAAGCTCCGCAACGTGAAAATAGCTGTTGTAACTGTGGCAAATATTAAAGTAGGTTGTAATCCCGGTAAAGTAACATGCCAAAATTGCTGCCAAGCATTGGCTCCATCCAGTTCTGCTGCTTCATAACGACTGGGAGGAATTGCTTGCAACCCGGCTAAAAATACCACCATATTAAAACCCAGTTGTTTCCAAATACTCAATATAATTATTACTGGCATTGCCCAAAATGTATCTCCTAGCCAAGAAATCGGGGGGATGCCAGCCACATCTAAAAGTCCATTTACAGGGCCAGTGTTTTGGAACAGCCAGCGAAATCCTAAACCAGCCGCAACTAAAGAGATGATTGAAGGCAAAAAATAGGCACTCCGCAAGATTCCTCGCAAAGGGATGGAACGGTCTAATAGTACTGCTAATCCTAAAGGGATAACTAAACTGGGAATGACAGTAGCAACAGTAAAATAAACAGTGTTACCCAGAACTTGCCAAAAATCAGGAGTCAATAACAAGCGCCGATAGTTTCTTAAGCCTATCCAATAAATTCCGTTTGATGTGAAACTACCAGCGGTGAAACTGAGGTAAAACAAATAGGCAATCGGCCAAATTACAAAGATGCCGAGTAAAATTAGTGCCGGTGTTAGAAAAGTCCAAGCGGCAAATGTATCGTTATCTAGCCACGACTTAGTATATATTTTCTTTTGCATCTATAATTTTTTCTCCTGGCTGTTATGACTCTTTGCCCTGATTCTACCTTTAGCTTGGTTTCTCCCAGCGTTAACAATTACCCATGTTCTCAAGAAAATCCTTTAAAACTGGGGATTATGGCTTCTGGGAATGGCAGCAATTTTGAGGCAGTTGCTCAAGCGATCGCCACAGGGCAAATTAACGCCCAGATTCAAGTTTTAATTTATAATAACCCTTCAGCTAAAGCACCAATCCGGGCAGCCAACAGAGGCGTAGAAGCGGTTTTGTTAAATCACCGCGATTACAACAGCCGCGAAGCTTTTGATACACAAATAGTCCAAACCTTGAGGCAATATGATGTTGAACTGGTGATTATGGCAGGTTGGATGCGACTAGTTACACCAGTATTAATTGATGCCTTTCCCGACAAAATCATCAATATTCATCCTAGTTTATTGCCTAGTTTTAAAGGAGTTAATGCTATAGAGCAAGCTTTGGCGGCTGGAGTCAAAATTACTGGCTGTACAGTCCATTTAGTTTGTTTAGAAGTGGACAGCGGGTCGATATTGATCCAAGCAGCGGTTCCTGTTTTGCCAGATGACACACCAGAAACACTGCACGCGAGGATTCAACTTCAAGAACACCAGATTTTACCACAGGCGATCGCACTGTATAGTAGGGGACAGGTTTGACCAAAACAATTGTCAATTCGCAATTCGCAATGACGCTCGCGGACTCGCTACGCGAACGAGTATCATTGCGAATTGGTTTAACAGTCTTTTAGTGTTTGGTTTTTATAGTACAAATTTTACTTTGTTAAAAATTCTCAATTAAAAATGTAATTGAGGATTTCTAACCTTATTCAACCTCGTTAAAAAGATGTTCTTCTAACAGTGGCTGTACTTCACGAAACTCTTCTGGAGAGAGTAATTCCGGTTGACCTGTTTCCGAAATCCGGGCAAAAAACAGCAGGGGATCAAGGGGCGTATAAATAGCGTACTCTTGATCTTCAAAATAGAAGTTAGCAAGTAGCTGTAATTGCTCTGGCTCTAGTTCTGTTTCTTCGTCTTCTATTTCTAAGGTGAAAAGTTCTGACTCGTCTACTGGAGGTAAATCACCCGCTACAGTCAAAGCGTAGGCGCTATTTTTGACAATTAGGTTTTGTTCAGCTAAGACAGCTTGGGCTGTGTCAAAAATTTGGCTAATAACGGCATCATCATCTACTAGAACTGCTTCTTCTTCCTCGTCTTCACCTTGCCAAGCAAAAATTTCTATGGGTGAATCTACAGGAAGTAGTAAAACATATTCTTGTTCATCTACAGCAAGCGAGTGTTCAACATAACATTCTAGCGATCGCCCTGTGTCATCGGTCAGAGTGATTGAACCTGCATGAGCGCGATCATTTTCTTCAGGAAATGGAGAGGAAAACATAACCGATGTGTGAGACTTTATAAATACCAGTAACTATAAAAATTACTTTACTGTTTAATGACATATATAATGCCAAAAAATAGCTTTAGAAATAAATACAACTACTGGGTAATAGATTTCAGAATATCACGTTAAAAGTATTAATACTTTATAGCTGCCAATGAACCGCAGGAGTTGGTTCGTTTAGTATCTAGCCATTGTTGCAAAATTAAAGCAGCTGCCTTGCGGTCAATTAAGGCTTTATGGCGTGATGGCGAACGATTCTCAGCGATGAGCATTTGCTCTGCTTGAAATGAGGTTAATCGCTCATCTACGTATTCTATCGGTAGTTGGAGAGCCTTAGCGAGTCTCTTGGCAAATTTTTGCACTTTATGGGCTTGAAAACCTAAAGAACCATCCATTGAATAAGGTAAGCCGATTACCAGGATTTGTACCTGACGCTCATTAACTATCTGGCGTATTTGCTCGACATCTCGGTCAAAAGATGTGCGTTCTACTGTAGTAATACCCGTAGCTATCAAACCCGTGCGATCGCATCCAGCTACACCAATCCGCTTACTTCCAAGATCTAACCCTAACGCTAAAATCAACGGCTTTGGTTGCTCTGGCGGTGTCAAATTAGTTCTCCTGATTAAGATCTGTGGGTTCAGGTTGGCAAGATGTTTCCTGGCTACAGTTATTACATGTAAAGTTAATCGGTTCAGACTTATTTGGCACTATTCTCTCTGACGCTGGCTGTTGTCCTGGTTGTACCCATGACATACCGCCCGGTATTGGTTTACGAGCTGGTTGTAGCCCTTGCAGCACTCCAGTCCACTGAATCCCTTCTAAAGAGACAAATTTAGACTCTCTGAGCTTGTGCCAAACTGAGCGAGACATCACTAGAGTATGTTCGATCCGTTTTGCTCCAATTCGCTCTAAATACTCTTCTCTTTCTGCTTGGTAGTCTGAGGAAGCTAGTTGCAGCCCTTGTTGAGGAAAATCTTGAGCAATCCGAGCCAGTTGGGAAAGTAGCTCTGGATACAGCCAAGTGTAAGCAGGATGAACCGTTAGCGTTGCGACGTGAGGAGATTCACCTTTGCGATCAAGTTGCACCTGAAAATAGCCAATTGCTGCCTTGCGTTGGGGTTCAAATACATAACCACTGACAATTTCTATCTTAGTAATCCATTGTTTAACAGCATCTGTTAAAGCACTGAATAAACTGGTTTTGAAATCGCGGGTGTTACGATCAAACACCTGACGCACCAAAGGCGGCATTGATGCTGTATCTAGTTGATAAAGCAATTGGGCATCGGCATTACTCACGGGTAGCAAGTTAGGCAAGTCTGGCTCTGCTTGTGCTAATTCAGTTAATAATTCGGGTGCAATTTCCCAATATGTCATTTCTGCCAGACGCTGAAATCCGTTTTGACTATAAAGTGCCAGCGCCTCTTTGTCATTCACATTTACTTCTAGTAACCAAGTGCGGGCTTCTAAAATCGACTCAAAGCAATGACGTAAAAGTTGTGAGCCAATTCCTTGCTTATCAGTACCACGCTCCAGCATTACTTGATCAACCCGCCAAGTACTGCGTGTACGGTTAAATGGCGATACTTGAATCATTCCTAGAAGCATACGCCCTTGCTCTGCTACATAAGCACAGAAACGATACTGTAATGGGTTGGGAAACCAACTCAAAAATTTGAGTAACCCATACCAGCGGCGCAGCCCTTGCATCTGGCGCATGTCGAAGCCAGCCCACTTGGGGGCAGAGTTTATGAATGACTCTTGAGTGATTCGCTCAATTCCATCCAAGTCCCGGTACTGGACTGGACGGATGACAACGCTGAGATTTCGAGGAAGTAATGAAGTCATGTTGATTCGAGCTGCCATTTAGCCCTAAATAAAACTGGGTCAAAAGAACTCCTGCCATTATATTAACGGCTTTGGACTCCTTGCTATTGCTCCAAAAGGGTGATTTTCTTGACTAAGATACTTAGAAAAACAAAAAAGCAGACCTCATGAGCGCACTATTTGGTGTTAGCTCAATCATATCTGCTTTTGTTTTATTTGAATTTTGGTTAAAGTTTGTATACTTTACAGCCCTTGCCGAGAAATTACCTTTTCAAAGCTAGCTTGGGTCTGATGAAGTAATTGTTGTCGGCTATCTTCAAGTATCGGCTTCAGGGTTGGAACCAGATTGCGAGCTTGCAGAGTCATGTGAAGTTGCAGATGGGCAACATATTCACTGAAATCTTCATTTGGTGCAGATGCGCTCGTTAAGAAATTAGATTCCACTGCCACTGTGTTCTCCTTAAATTAATCCTGTGCTATTTCTTCACATCGTCACAACTTATCACGTTGCTTTTGCTTACTTCTTAATTCGCAAAGAAGTTTAACGTTTTTTTAGATGTCACCCAAATCTCCATGCTCAAAGATTAGGAGGCAGGGGGCAGGGGGCAGGGAGCAGGGAGCAGGGGAAGCAGGAAGAATAACAATTGACCACTGACAACTGACCACTGACAACTGACTACTCAATCTTGAAGTTGAAGGGTAAGCGAGCATAAATCCCTTGGGGATCATTCATATTTTGCAGCATCATCACTTCCTGTTGGATTTTTTGAAGTTCGGCAGTTAAGGGGTTGGCTGATTTGAGTTGTGTGCCTTCAATCCCTAAAGTGGTGCGGATGTTTTCAGCTGCTCGTCCAAATAAGCGTTCTTCAAAGCTGCTTTCTTGGGGATACTCTTGTAATTTCCAATCTTTGCCCAACTTCGTTTGCTTGGCAGTATATGCGATCGCTGCATTCAAACCGCCTATTTCATCTACCAAACCGATTTTTTGGGCTGCAACACCTGACCAAACTCTACCTTGGGCGATTTCTGCTACTTTTGGGGTTGGTATTTTCCGTCCTTGAGCAACTTTATTGAGAAATAAGCTGTAAATACGGTTGACACTACGCTGGTATAGTGCTAACTCTTGGGGAGATTTAGGACGAGAAACTGTTTGAGTATCAGCATAGCGGGCAGTTTTCACTGTATCCCAAGTAATACCATTATCATTCGCTAACTTTTGGCCATTAAATAAAACTCCGAATACACCAATCGAGCCTGTAATGGTATTTGGTTCGGCAAAAATGCGGTTAGAGTCGCTAGCAATCCAGTAACCGCCAGAAGCAGCCACATCTCCCATTGACACTACAACAGGTTTGACCTCACGAGTTAGTCGCACTTCTCGTTGCATTACTTCCGCTGCTGTGGCACTCCCACCAGGACTGTTAATCCTTAGGACAACAGCTTTGACATCTTTATCTTGTCGCAGTTTGTTGAAAATTTTAGCAAAGCGATCGCCTCCTACTTGTCCATCTTCGCCTTTACCATCAACAATTTCGCCCTCAGCATATACCACAGCTATTTTATTTTCCGAGTCGCGTTCTACACTTAAAGACTTGCTGGGAACTTTGGCGTAGTCAGTCAAGTCAATTTGGCGAAAGGTTTTATCTTCTTGATCGCTAGCTGTGAATTTCTTCAAATCACTAACTACCTGATCGGTGTAAGCTACCTGATCCACTAAACCACTGGACTTAGCTGCTTGAGCTTCTAAGATAGCCTGACCATCTGCGATCGCTTGCAGCTTTTGGGGGGTAATTTTTCGGCTCGTTCCCACTGTAGTCCGCCATTCTCCCCAAACATCATCCAATAATTTTTGTGTTTGTTCGCGGTTTTCTGGACTTAGCTTGGTGAGGAGAAATGGTTCTACTGCTCCCTTGAATTTTCCCACCCGCACAACTTGCACACCAATACCATATTTATCCAATGCTCCTGTTAAAAATATCGGTTGGCTACTTAAACCGTTCATTTCCATCATCCCTAAGGGATTAAGCACAATGGTATCTGCCACCGAACTTAGGTAATATTCTTTCTCTGACCATTCCATACCATAAGCTACAACCTTTTTCCCACTAGCGCGGAACTCTTCTAGGGCTTTGCGAATTTCCTTGAGTGAGGCAAAACCTAAGCTATTAGTTGCACTGGTACGTGTGGCATCTAAATAAATACCAACAATGCGAGAATCCCGTCGCGCCTTTTCTAAATTATCTAGAACACTGCGGAGGGTCATTCTTTCTTCTTTCACACCTGAGAAAGTTTGTTGAAATACCTCGCTAGAACTAGGTTCTCTATCGGTGATGTTCATTGACAAGTCAAAAACAATCATTGACTTATCTTTCACTGCTGGGCCAGTATCTTTAGAAGTCGCAGCCGCAAATAACAACAACAATAGTCCTGTAGTGCCAATACCACAAAAAACCATCAGTCCTAGTAAGCTGCCTACTAAGCTGGCCAAAGTTTGTTTAAGAAAATTACTCATTACTCATTACTCATTAGTTATCGGTCAGTTTTCATTAGTATAATTTATAACACCTCTACCCCATGCCCATTAAATTTATTGTATTCTTTGTAAACTTCCAGAATTTTTTAAGTCATACAAATTAGTGTTACCAGTGCAAAACAATACAGTAGTGATTTCAGCAATTAATACCTCAACTAAGTCATAAAGTGCTGCTTCTGATAAAACTGCTGCTTGGAGAAAAGGCATTGCTAAACCAGCGATATCTGCCCCAAGAGCGATCGCTTTGGCTACGTCTAGTCCGTGACGCAATCCTCCCGAAGCAATCAATGGTATATCTGGAGCTAGCGATCGAATACTTGTAATGCACTCTGCGGTGGGCAAACCCCAATCAGCAAAAGTTTTTCCTAAACGCCGTTGTAAAGCATTCTCTGCCCGTTCACCTTCTACTTTCGCCCAAGAAGTACCACCTGCACCAGCCACATCGATCGCTGTCACCCCAGCAGCTATTAGTTTCTCTGCCATTGCTGCTGAAATTCCATTGCCTACTTCTTTAGCAATCACTGGTATTGATAGTTTGCTGCATAACTGAGCAATCTTGTCAAGTAACCCCCTAAAATTAGTATCACCCCTTGGTTGAATAAACTCTTGCAGGGGGTTAATGTGCAGAATTAAGGCATTAGCCTCTAAAATATCAATAATTCGTAAGCATTCATCTAAACCATATTTATAGTTAAGTTGCACAGCTCCCAAGTTGGCAAATAGAAGAATATCCGGTGCATATTTGCGGATAGCAAAACTATCAGCTACCTGGGGTTTTTCTACCGCTACGCGCTGGGAACCAACGCCCATTGCAATTTTATAGTGTTGGGCGATCGCTGCTAAACGTTGGTTAATCGTCGCGGCTTGTTCTGTTCCCCCAGTCATGGAAGAGATTAATAGAGGTGAACCGAGATGTTTACCCAAAAAAGTCGTACTAATATCAATATCGCTGCGATCTAATTCTGGTAAACAGCAATGGTTGAAGCGATAGGATTCTAGCCCGTTGGTGGTTTCGTGGAATTGGACATCTTCTTCTAAGCAAATACGGATGTGATCCGCTTTGCGCGATTGGGTTTGTACTGAGTTGCTGTTAGGGGCGTTCACTGGTGATTATGACTAAAAGCAGTGTCATTACCATTGTGACAGGCTGGGAACTGATCAAGAAGCGATCGCCTGTTAAAATAAACAAGCGATCGCTTATATTTTGTGCATTTAAGTAATTGTGAAAGCTATCGAGCAGCTTGTTGGTCAATTCCAGGTCGAACAATATAGTTATAAGCCTTCACATTCCGAGGAAGAGGTTCTATTCTATTTTGAGCAACCAATGCTTGATGAATTAAAGCAGCCGCTGTCGCCCGTTTCAAAGGCTGATTAGGATTTAAAAGCTTGGGATTAGGATAATTAACCACCATATTCCTTTGGGTAGCTATTCCTATATCGTTAACCGCATATTTAGGAATTTCTTGAGAATCTTGATAAGAATTATTAACAAGTGCTACCATAGGTTCTTTCACACCCGTTGTTTGAGATGCTGCTGGAGGTGTAGTAGGTGTTTTTACAGCCTTCGCTTGAGACACTATTAAAGGCTGCATCAAAGAAGTAACCGCTAAAGGAAAATATATAGGTTTTTTCGCTGCACGACGAGTTGCTTGTTGATTTTTTGGTGCTAAATTTAGACCCCTGACTAAAGCAACTATTGCCTGTGATCTCGACATTGGCTTATTTGGACGAAATGAATTATTCGGATAGCTATTCATAAATCCTTGCTGATAAGCTTCTTCAATCGCAGATACAGCCCAATAGTCACGGGGAACATCTTTATAAGCACTTCCACTTGATATCTGCCGTACTTGTTCTTGATCAAAAGCTTGACGAATCATGGCCGCAAATTCATCGCGCTGTACAGCCTGTTCTGGCCGAAAAGTTCCATCTGGATATCCCACAACCATATTTCTTTCGGCTAAACGTTGAATAAATGGCTCTGCCCAGTAGTTAGGTGGAACGTCAGGAAATGTAGTTTGTCTGGGAGGAGTTTGAGCAGTTGTACTCACTGCTAAACCTAGAGTTAGTAAAGATGCACTTAAGGCTGATAGATGAGATAAAATAGACATTTTTTATGCCTTCCTTAGATATATTGGATATCTTGATATTTTTATTTGATTCGTTGACTTAAATAATCATTATTTTTTAAAGTCAAGCATAGATATTTGATAGACCGCTTGACTTAATAATCATTGCTCAAAACACTTAATCTTTGCATCCCCTAAAGGTATTAAATTTCTATTTAATTTAATTCATCCATGAGAAAGATGGAATAACACGAAAAAGTTTTAGCATAGTTAGATGTAGACATTTAGATAAAAGTAATATGACTCTTTATAAGCTACAAGACTTTGCTGCCAACTATAAAGATACTGATTTTGATAACTACGACATCACAGATTTTGATGTTTATTCAGATATAAATGACGAGAAAGTTGGTAGTGTTAAACATATTCTGGTAGATGATTCAGGTCGCTTTCGCTATTTAGTAGTTGATACAGGCTTCTGGATTTTTGGTAAGCAGGTATTGTTGCCAATTGGGCGTTCTCGGATGAATTATTCTGATAGACGAGTTTACGCTACAGGGCTAACTAGAGAGCAAGTAGATAACTTACCTGATTTCCATGATCTAGAGCGAATTGATTACAATTATGAGGAGCAATTGCGTGGAGTTTATCGGACTCCTACAGCAGAAGTACCTTTGGATACATCAACATCTCTAGATGCACAAACACCTCTAGAAATGTCAGCACCTTTAGATACTCCAAAAGCTTATACTGAGCCGGCAATGAGGGAAACTGTACCCACGCCAAGGCCTACTTATGAGCCTGATACTTATACTTACGAACAAGAACCAGATTTGTACGAAATGAATGAGCAGAATCATCAAAGTCTCAAATTGTACGAAGAACGGTTAGTTGCAAATAAATCTCGTGTCAAAACGGGAGAAGTATCAATTGGTAAACATGTTGAAACTGAAAAGGCACAAGTTTCAGTACCAGTAGAAAAAGAGCGAGTAGTCATTGAACGTACTACTCCCACAGATGCGGGTAGGAGAGTTTCTCCGGGTGATGTTGACTTCCGCGAAGGAGAAGTCGCTCGTGTAGAGATTTACGAGGAGACTCCTGATATTCATAAAGAAGCGGTTTTGCGTGAAGAAGTTAGAGTCAAGAAGGTGGTAGAACAAGATACCGTTGAGGCTCAAGAAACCCTTCGTCGTGAAGAGTTAGACATCAATAAAGGCGATGAATCAATCAAAAAAAGAAGACAATAGGTGAAAAACAAGTAACCTCTCAATACCGTTCGGTTAAAGATCATCGTAGGTTGGGGTTGAGGAACGAAACCCAACATTTCTGGGGTTTTGTTGGGTTCACTTCGTTCAAACGCCACTTTGTTCAAGTCGGGAAACCCGCCCACACAAGTGGCTCCCCAACCTACAAATTTTAAGCTTTTTGAGCTTAACCGAACAGTATTGAGTAACCTCTTCTTGATATGGTAGAAACCGTAAAAAAGGTTGTCAACTATTTGACAACCTTTTTGTTTTATTTTTTATAAAAATACAGGGGTTTCTACTTAGGTAATGAGGACTACTCTGCAAGAATCCGCTACGCGTTTACATTCACCAAAGCCAGGACTAAAGTCCTGACTACGAACGAAGAAAGATTAAACTCTTTATTTAGCCGAAATACTTGATTTCTGCTTCTAATTGACGAACTAGCCTTTCGTCACCACTAGCTTTAGCTACTTGCAGCCTATGTTGTAGGCTTCTTTGAATATTTTGTCTATGTGCTTCTTTGGCTTGACTACCAACTTGCATTCTATTTTGGTTCATAATGGTTAACCTCTTAAAAGTTTCTCTTTATGTCTTCTCTTCTTAACATAACATATTTTTTGTAACAACAGCTACAGAAAATTATGACTTAATATATTTTATTGTCAATCTATGTCTAATCTCCCAACTAACCAACGAGCAATCCTGACTATGCTAAGCGATTTTGGCGATCGCGATGTCTATGTAGGCGTAATCAAGGGGGTTATCGCTCAAATTAACCCTCAGTTGACGGTGGTAGACTTAACACATCAGATTCCACCGCAAAACATCGCCGCAGCTAGGTTTTGCTTAATGAATGCTTATCCTTATTTCCCGGTAGGGACAGTACATGTCGCGGTGGTAGATCCAGGAGTGGGTAGTCAACGCAGGGCGATCGCAGTAGAATTTGCTCAAGGTTTTCTTGTAGGCCCCGATAATGGCATATTCAGCGGAGTTTTAGCTCAAAGTCCAGCAATAACAGCAGTTGAACTCACAAATCCTGATTATTGGCACACTCCTCAACCAAGCAAAACTTTTCATGGTAGGGATATCTTTGCACCAGCGGCTGCTAATCTTGCTAGTGGTGTCTGTGTTAAACAGCTAGGACAAGAAATCAATCCAAAAACTTTGGTAAAGCTAGAGATAGATATCTGCAATCAGACGGCTACTGGTGTAATGGGTTGTATTCAATATATTGATTATTTTGGCAACTTAGTGAGCAACATTCCAGAAAGTTACGTACAAGGTAAAAGCTGGTGTGTGCAAGCTGCTGGGTTGACTATACCGGGGTGTGAAACCTACAGTGATGTCAAAGTTGGCGCAGCCATTGCTTTAATAGGAAGTCACGGCTGGGTAGAAATTGCCATAAACAGCGGTAATGCACACTTACAGTTGCAGATTGACTTACAAGACAATTTACAAGTCTTATTTTTGAGAAAATCAACAAAGTGATTAATCATGTAGCCTAGAGATAACCCGTCAGTTAGTTCTCGTTGAATGCTACAAGAAAATTAACAATATTATTTTTTTGATATGACTACACAAACACTATCTACACCGGAAGTTTATCAAGGTCAATTTGGGGAGTTTACCATTAATCAAAGCGATCGCAACGGAGTAATTATCTACCGCGCTGGGTTAATGATAGCTGCACTGAGTTTTGCCGTCGGTAGCGCTTTGGCATTGCTAAACAACAACCTGTCTATCCTGACACCTCTGTATGCTTGCTTTAGTCTAGCTCTTGGTGTCAGTTTATGGACTATTCACATTTACATGGCTCCATTGCACCGACTTTTGCAAATTTTTTGGGCGATCGGTAGCATTACATCAGTAGTACTGGCATTCTCTAATAGTGAACCTTTGGCTGTTACCGTTTATAATCAACCCCTAACCTTATTTGGAGTAGGTTTTACCTTCGTTGCTTTGACAGGTATTTACTTCAAAGAAGCTGTTTGCTTTAATCGCCTGGAAGCTAAAGTATTAACCCTGACAGTTCCACTACTATTATTAGGACATTTGATTGGAATTTTGCCGACAGTGGGGGAACAAGTTTTATTAGGAACTTGGGCAGTTTTATTCTTGGTGTTTGCTCTACGTAAAGCCATGCAAGCAATTCCTCCAGATATTGGAGATAAATCTGTGTTTGCTTATTTAAAAAAACAAAGTTCAGTCAAGGCTTAATGCAAAGAAACAAATTCCAGGGTAAAAAACTTGCAAAAATTCGGTTGATCAAACGTCAAGAAATGTGGATGTTAACGACTCAAGGATGGGTGATAATTATTGTAGCCTCCGTTTCTTCTATTTTTTTCACTTTCATTCATTTATACCCATTTCTGGCTGTAACTTCCCCCATCAAAGCAGCAGGTATATTAGTTGTAGATGGATGGATATCAGATTATGCACTAGAACAGGCGGCGATTGAATTTAAAAATAATTCTTATCAACAGTTAGTTGCCATAGGTAGCCCAGTAGATCAAGGTTTTTATTTGGCTGAATACAAAAATTTTGCCGAAATTGGTGCAGCCACCTTAAATAAGCTGGGAGTGCCAAAAGAAAAGATCGTAACTGTTATTACTCCTCCAGTAATTAAGGATCGGACTCATGCATCGGCTGTTGTATTACGTCAATGGATATCAGATGCAAATTTACAAATAGAATCAATCAATCTATTTACATGTGATGCTCATGCTCGTAGAAGCTGGCTAATATATAAAAATATATTTGCTCCCCAAATTAAAGTGGGTGTGATTGCTGCTGCACCGCCAAATTATGATGCAAATAAATGGTGGAGTTCTAGCGAAGGGGTACGAGTAATCATATCTGAAACCATTGCTTATATTTATGCTCTATTTTTTATTACAAAAATCTAAACTTTATCAATAAAGGTAAAAGAAAAGAAAAAAATTTATTTTTCCAGAATGATTCGCTTGTAGTAAGGACTTCAGTCCTGTCTTTATGCAAGTTAAAGGCTTATCAACTTACAAGCCCATCGGCTTTAGATATGGGGTTTCCTTTCCCCTTTTCCCCAATCAAATATGATTCCTATATATCTACACTATTTCGTTGTATTCCGTCAGAGACTTTTCTAAACAAGCCTTCAATTTTGCAGACAGAATTTGTACGTTCGGCTCTTTGAGTATAGAGTCATGATTACCAGGAATGTAATGAATATCCAACTCTCCGGCTACCAAATTATCCCAACCCAGTTGAGGAATATGTTTAGAACTGGAAGTTTCTATTTTTTCGACCTGCTCCTGAATCTGCATAAAAGTCATTCGTCCTGGATAAACCGACGGCACATATTTTTTTGAAGCCTGTATATTAACTTCTCTAATATATCGGTTCCGGTGGATGCGAGGAAATGGAAGCCCAAAAAACAGGTGAAAATTGTAGCTAATATTTATGAGCTTATTTAGCAGCAACTTGTCAAAACTCTTTTCACGAAGATAGGTAAATCCTGTTTGGAACAAACTCTGCAAATGAGTCTGTATTTCCTCTGAAAATGATAATTGTTTGATATCAGCCGGAGCAAAACTATGAAATAAAGTCAACAGACCTACTTTTTGACCTTGTTTGTGCAGTTGCTGTGCCATCTCAAAGGCTACTACACCGCCAAAAGAGTGTCCTCCTAGAAAATAAGGGCCATTCGGCTGAAAAGTTTGTACCTCTTTAAGATAGTGAGTTGCCATGTCTTCAATTCGAGTGTAGGGAACCTGTTTTCCATCCAAGCCTTGAGCTTGTAGACCATAAACTGGTTGCTCGGAACCGAGATGATGTGCTAAATCCTTATATGAGAGAACATCTCCAAAAACGGCATGGATCAAAAATAACGGTGGCTTAGTGCCATTAGGCTGAATCGCCACAAGGGAAGACCAAGATGACAACATTGTTGATTGACGAATTGTGTCAGCAAGTTGCTTAATTGTTGGTGCTTGGTAAAGGATAGATAAAGGCAGATTTTTACCTAAAGTCTTCTCAATTTCTGTAAACAAATATACAGCTAGCAAAGAATGTCCTCCCAAGTCAAAGTAGTTATCATTCACACCGATGGGTTGGATACCCAAAACTTTTTCCCAAATTTTTGTCAGTCGCCGTTCTAAATCATCCTGAGCAGCTACGTTGGTGTCTGGAGCTTCTTGTCTAATTTGGTTCGGTGCGGGTAGACTGTTTCGGTCTATTTTGCCGTTGGGGGTCAGAGGTAAAAACTTCAGAATCACAAAAGAAGAAGGTATCATGTAGTCGGGTAGCTTCTGCTTAAGGAAACGACGCAGTTCAGCGTTTGTAGGGATCTGTTGATGAGGAACAAGGTAGGCAACTAATCGTTGGTCGCTAGGAGAATTTTCACGGGCAATAACTACCGTCTGGTGTATGGCTGGATGTTGATTTAATATAGTTTCAATTTCTCCTAGTTCAATCCGAAAGCCTCGTACTTTCACTTGGTGGTCAATGCGACCAAGGAACTCGATATTACCGTCGCTTAAGTAACGTACCAAGTCTCCAGTTTTGTAAAGATGTGCTTCAACTTCAGAGCTAAAAGGGTCGAAAATGAACTTTTCTGTAGTCAGTTCTGGACGGTTAAGATAGCCTCGCGCTAGACCAATACCGCCAATATACAATTCACCTGGTTCACCAACAGGCACAGGCTGCAAATTTTCATCGAGGATGAAAATCTGTACATTAGTAATGGGGCGACCAATCGGAGCAAAGGCGTAATTAGTGCCACGCTGGCAAGTCCAGAATGTGGTATCGATGGAAGCTTCTGTTGGTCCATAGCAATTATGTAGAACATTGTCCAAATTCAGTTGGGCAAAGAAACGCTCTATAAGCTCAACAGGTAAAGCTTCACCACCGCAGATAATGTGCCTAAGAGATTGGCAATTTTCAATTCCCTTTTCTTGCAATAAGACACGGAGCATGGAAGGTACTAAGGCAAAAACGGTGATTTGCTGTTCGGTAATCACTTTTACAAGGTAGGCGGTATCTTGATGTCCACCAGGGCGGGCTATAATCAATTGCCCTCCAAAGCACAATGGCCAGAATATCTGCCACACTGAGGGGTCGAAGCTAAAAGAAATGGTCAGTAAAACTTTGTCTGCCTGAGTTAATCTAAAGGTTTCTTGCTTCCAGTAGAGTTGATTGCATATCCCAGCATGAGGAATCATTACACCCTTGGGCTGTCCTGTAGAGCCAGATGTGTATATCACATAAATTAGGTCATCAGGTGTTGTTTGATTTACAGGATTTTCTTTACTGTTTTGGATGTTGCTTTGCCAGTTTGAGTCTAGACAAACGACTTGTGCTTCATGCGGTGGTAGCTTATTGACCAAATTTTCTTGGGTTAATAAGACTGGTGTGTGGGTGTCTGACAAAATGAAGGCTAAACGCTCTAAAGGATATGCCGGATCTAAAGGTACATAAGCGCCTCCAGCTTTGAGAATCCCTAGTAGTCCTACAATCATCTCCAATGAGCGCTCCAGACAAATTCCCACAAGTATTTTAGGCCCAACTCCTAAAGCGCGTAGGTTGTGTGCTAGCTGGTTCGCCTGTTGGTTTAACTGCTGATAAGTAAGTTGTGTATTTTCAAATACTACAGCAATTGCTTGAGGCGATCGCTCTACCTGCATCTCAAACATTTGATGGATGCACATATACTGATGTTCAGTTGGAGTGTGTATGATGAAATTTAAAGTATCTAATAGAATATTTTGCTGAGATTCAGAATTATTACTCATAAGTATTTATTTTTATATTTTGATTTTTAAAGTACTTATCCTATTTGTTTGTGAAATTTTACGATTTCTGACTTCT
>JBBSOP010000007.1:0-26242 GCA_038259655.1 Chroococcales cyanobacterium | reverse complement strand
CAAAGTTAATACCACCTTTGCGACTAATACCTTGAATCCGCGCATAAGCGTACAGCATATAAGGTGCAGTATTACCCTTGAGATCCAACATTTTATCGTAGCTAAAAATATAGTTACTGGTACGGTTTTGGCTTAAGTCAGCATATTTAACCGCACTGATACCAACTATCTCGGCAACTTCATTAATAAATTCTGGCGTTTCTTGGCGCTGTTCTTCTTGTAATCTTGTTTCTAAGTCTATACGAGAACGAGCGATCGCCTCATCTAATAAATCCCGTAATCTCACAGTGTCGCCAGAACGTGTTTTAAATTTCTTACCATCTTCCCCTAGCACCAAACCAAAGGGAACATGCACAAGTTCGACATCATCAGGAATCCAGCCGGCTTTGCGTGCTACTTGGAAAAATTGGGTAAAATGGTTAGCCTGTCCAGCATCTGTTACATAAATTATCCGCTTTGCTTCATCTTGTCGAATCCGGTAACGCAAGGATGCTAAATCTGTTGTAGCGTAATTGTAGCCACCATCGGATTTCTGCACAATTAAAGGCAGAGGCTCTCCTTCTCTATTGGTAAAACCTTCTAAAAAAACGCATTTTGCGCCTTGGTTTTCTACCAGTAAACCGGATTTGTCTAAATCTTCGACAACAGATGGTAACAAGGGATTGTAGAAAGATTCGCCCCGTTCAGTGACTTGAACATTGAGTAAGTCATAAATTATCTGAAACTCCCGCCGCGATTGTTCGCATAGCAGTTTCCAAGCATGAAGTGTATCTTCTGCACCTGCTTGTAATCTGACGACTTCTTGACGTGCCGTTTCTTGAAATGCTTCATCTGCATCAAACCGTAACTTGGCTTGGCGATAAAAGTTAACTAAATCTCCAATATCTAAAGCATTAGCAGTAGTCAGGGCTTCTGGGGAAACTTCCCGCAGATATGTAATTAACATGCCAAACTGCGTACCCCAATCACCTACATGATTCAGTCGGAGGACATCATGACCTTGAAATTCTAAAATCCGAGCAATGGAATCACCAATAATCGTAGAACGTAAATGTCCAACGTGCATTTCTTTGGCAATGTTCGGACTGGAAAAGTCCACAATTTCCCGTTGTGGTGTTTTTGTTGCGGGGATGCCTAGCCTAGAATCTGTCTGAATAGCTTTTAGTTGTGCTTCTAGATATTCTGTTTTCAGTTTGAGATTAATAAAACCAGGCCCAGCTATCTCCGGGGATTCGCAGATTTCTAACACATCTAGTTTATCAACGATCGCAGCAGCGATCGCTCTTGGTTGCTTTCCTAACTTTTTACTCAACGATAAAGCCACATTTGCCTGATAATCACCAAACTTCGGATTGCTAGCAGCAACCAAAATCGGATCTACTTCGGCGTAGTCAGCGCCAAAAGCAGCCACCAAAGCCTGCTCAAATTTCAGTTTTAGTTGTTCTTGTGTAGCGTTCATAAGTAAATATTATCTGTTTGAGGGGGCAATGGGCTGCTTGATGGTTAGACTTCTCAATCAAGCCCTAAAATATAGTTACATAGTTACAGTGAAGACCGTTATGGTACATTACCACCCATTGGGCTGTCTTCCATCTTCGGCAGAACTGCCCGACTCTGACGATACTCCAGTGGATAACGGCGCAGAACGACTCGCTCAAATCAAAGGTTGCGGGATTTAGGAATTAACCCAGAAGATATTTAGATAAAACTTACGCAAGAACTCTCTGAAACTCATATTTATCGGTGTTCTCAGCGTCCTCTGCGGTTTAATTTTCCGTTACTTGTGCGTAAGTCCTGTTAGAAAATTGAGTAGTGTCAAAAGAAGCAGGGGAGCAGGGAGCAAGGGGGAGAGGCTGTGACGGAGCTTGTACTCCGCCCCAGCTAAGCGCCCTGGAAGGGCGGGGCTTCTTACCCATGCTCCGCTTTGCTTCGCGCAGAGAAGAAGGGCTTGCTCCCCCTGCCCCCTGCCCCCTGCCCCTCTGCCTCTTCGGTGAGTATATTTTTTGCCTTGAGATTCTCCAAAACTGATTCAATTGCTTTAGACCCTTTGCGGTAAAACACAGCAGGTTTTCCCAGGGGAGCAGGTACTTTTTGCTGTATACCTGCTGTCAAACTACCATAAGTATTGCCACTCCATAAGTGAACCCATTCACCAGCCGGAAAATATACATTGACGTTCTTTTTACCTGGCTTTAGCACTGGTGCGACTAAGAACTCAGAACCTAAAAGAAACTGATTTTCAAGTTTGTAAACATGAGGATCGTCAGGATAATGCAGAACAAGATGGCGAACAATGGGATATCCTTTCATTGCCGCTTCTGTCATTAATTCCCGGCGATATGGAGCCAGTGCGGCATAGACTTTTGACCAATAACTGAAAGTTGCAAAGGTATCTTTATCTGTATAAAATTGAACGTTTTTATCCGGCTGATTACCTTCATGTGTGCGGAATATGGGAGTGAAAGCGTTCATTTCCATCCATCGATAAAGTAGTTCCCGCGATCGCTTAAATCCTAAACCGATCGCTTCTAAAATTGGGTGAGCAATACTTGTATACCCACCAATATCGCTGTGATTGATGCTTAACCCAGAAAGACCACCACTAATCATGCCTTTAAGAGCGCTGGTGATCCCATCATTTTCACCCCAACTAGTATTTTGATCTCCTAACCACATACTTGTGCTGTGAGATGGAGTTTTTAAGAATCCGGCTCGATTAAAAAACCAAGCGTCGCCTTCCCGATTTTCTTCTTGAATAGCTTCTCGGTTTAATCTGACCCAATCAACTGGGTATTCATTATGATAAAGTAGCCCAGATTCGTGGGCAGCATACACCCCATCAAACGGTGCTGCTTCTGCAAAATCAGCCATCCAGAATTTAGCGCCTTTACTTAATACTTCCTCTTTGAGGATACTTTTGAACCATTTCCGCGCATCGGGGTTAGTTACATCAAGTAAAGCCGCAGAAAAGTCGGTACTTTCGATCAGGTATGGTTTGGCGGCTTGATTTTTAACTACGAAGCCTTGATCTATAGCTTCTTGATAAAGATGACGCTGTTCTTGATCTGGTTGTTGGGGACGTTCGACTAGAAAGGGGTTGACATATACCCCAACGGCAATTTCTGCTTTTGCCAAATCACTTACCAACTGCTGCCAACCTGGATAGGTACTTTGATCGAGTTGCCAATTCCACCATAATTGTTTTCCGGCGATCGTGCGACGTTGACCAACCCAGTCCTGAAGCCAAAATCCAGCAATAGGGGTGTCGAAGTCGCGTAACTGCGACCATATTTGCCGGACAAACTCTGTACCGCCTTGCATACCAATGATCGCCCCACTATGGAGCCAATCGGGAAGCGGTGGCATTCGTCCCACATAATTGGTATAAAGTTCAATAATATCTAAAGGTGACTCACCATACAGGATACGCCCTTGCATACAACTAGATACAACTCGGATAGTTGCAATTTGTGGATCACGCAAGTTGAAAATTGTCGGTTCGGTATTAGTTAAAAATATTGAGCGCCCCTTGTTAGTAAAAAAGTAGGGCATGGGGGCATAACTCGAAAATCTCTTACCAGCAACACCTAGCAGATTCAGGGTTTTCGGGGCGCGATCGCCTCGACCAATTCCCCCTTCTTCACAAACAATTGGTATCCATTGTCCTTTACAATCGATGTCAGAAAATTGCTCTCCAAAACCATAAAAGTGTTCGTCTGAAGAAGTGACGAATTGTAACTGTATTTGATTGACATTGCCATCGCTAATTTGCAGTTGAAAATCGAGTTCTCTTGAGCCTACAGTTTGCAATGTCAAAATATACTGGGGTTCGTTGTCTGCACTTTGGCTACTTAAAAGACGACCATAGATTTCTAAGGTATCGTCTTCTTGCTTGATGCCGTCAACAATTTGATAGGTAAAATCGGCATCTTTATGTTCATCAATTTCTATAGAACCCCTTTCCTCAGTGATATTTAGGCGAACATTACCGCCACTAACAAAGCTTTCACCAGGAGATGTCTGCAATATTGCCAAGGCTTCGTTACTTTGATGGCTAATTCGCAAACTGGGTTGTTCTGTATTGCTACCTTGCCAATCAACCGTGAATTGTCCCAACTTAAAGCTTTGACTGGGTACAGAAGTCGAAATTTTACCAAGGGGAATCATCTTCCAACGACTCAGCTTTTTTAGTGGTTCAGCTAGGAGTCTCAAAAACCTTTTTAGCACCCAACCGCTACAAGCAACAGTATAAGGTGGGTACATCACTGGGTACGGAGATTGCCAAGGAGCTTTCATCAGTTCTATAAATTAAAACTAAATCTTATTTGATACAACCTACTAAGTGCAACTAATCTATCGTGTGTTCATAGTCTGATACAAATCTAGAGTTAGTGGAAATCTTAATTTATTTTTAGCTTTTTTATCGGCTCAAATTAAAAATCACAATAGAATTACTAGAGTGAATACAAACCAACAACATTGAACGATTTACCCTTGCAAATATCCACTGTAAAACCAAATTATCAACCACAAGCTAGTGATACAAATATAGAGGCTGACATTTATCTATTTACTCGATTGCGGCAACTCTCACTTGATCAACGGATAAAAATGTTTGCTGCCCATGACTGTGGTGTGAAAAAATTATGTCTTGCAGGTATTAAATCACGACATCGCAATGCTCCCTTAGAAGAAATTAGGCGCATATTCGCTCGTGCCATACTGGCAGAAAAATTTTCTCTTGACTTTGAGCTAAAAGGTGTTGATGAAAGCATGTGGATTCAGGATTCAATTACGCTTGCAGGGGAACTCCATCAACTTTTTGCGTCTATTAATATTCCTTACTACGTTAGTGGGGGTGTGGCCAGTTCAATTCACGGTGAACCCCGTTCAACTCGTGATCTAGATTTAGTTGTCAAAGTTGAAACCGACCAAATCGATTTGTTGGTGAAGACACTTGAAGCAGCAGGATATTATTGTCCAGTAGGTGCGGTTGAAGATTTGAAGCAAGGGTACGAACGGATGCTCAATGTCACACATACTGAAACGATCGCCAATGCCGATTTGTATATCACAGATACTTCACCATTTGCAGTGTCGCAGATGGCACGCCGAATATTGCCCGATTTAGATGGAATACCTCCATTTTGGATTGCCTCAGCAGAGGATGTAATTTTGCAAAAGTTGCACTGGGGGCGGGGTAGTCAATCCGAAAAACAGTGGCGTGATGTCTTGGGAATACTCAAACTACAAGCCCAAAATTTGGACTACGTTTACCTTATAGCATGGGCAGAAAATTTAGATTTAGTTGATGCTTTTAGTCGAGCCTTGAATGAAGTTGGTTTATAGCGCTTCTCATTTTAGTAAGGTACATCTCGTTGAGATGAGAATGTCTATCACTATTTGTGATACGTAAACATAACATTACATAAACCTATTTAAAATACAAAATCTATAGTATTTTTATATGATTTAGCAAAAACTCCCGAGTTAAAAAGCTCGACCTTGTAGAGCTTAGAAGCTTTTTTCGTTCTCATGAATGACTTTTTAATTTTTAATTCCCCGGAGGGGTTGACTTCAGGCTGCTATTTAGCAATTAAATTTAATGTTACCAATCCAAATCATTGAATTAAGCAAAAGATTGGGGATGTTGCAAAAAGCTAAATCAATACTAACATAATGAATGTTCTCTAAATACAATAGTTACCTCTATGTTGGTGACTTTAGAGATTTTTGTAGTATCACTACTTGTTTAATATCTAAATTAGATAAGGTTAAATAATCTGTGCCACTAGACTTTAATGAACTTAACCAACTGCTAGTCACAATTGCTGAAAGTGACTTTGCAGAACTAACCCTAAAAACTGATGATTTTGAACTGACAGTGCGTAAAGCTGTTGATGTAAGCGCGCAACAGCTACCCAAAAACCAACTAGAGTCTCCAGGAGCTTTAAGTGGAGCGATCGCAGCAACACCCAACTCTGGAGTTAATATGGCGATCAGTGGCAGTGTTGGCTCTACTGGAAGTGTAGTTACAGAGCAGTTAACAATAGCTGCATCATTACCAACGGGGCCAAAATTAGTTGATATGGTTTCCCCAATGGTAGGAACCTTTTATAGCGCTCCGGCTCCTAGTGAACCACCTTTTGTAGAGGTAGGCGATCGCATTAAAGCTGGCCAAACAGTCTGTATTATTGAAGCCATGAAGCTAATGAATGAAATTGAGGCTGAAGTATCTGGACAAATTGTCGAAATTCTGGTAAGTAATGGTTCCCCAGTGGAATTTGGACAACAATTGATGCGAATCAAGCCAGAGTAGGGGAGGCAGGGGAAGCAGTGTTTCGACTACGCTCAATAACCGGAGGAAAGGGAGTTTTCTTAACCAAACCGCATTGTCCAGTTTCCTGACTCCGATTAATAACTTTTGCCTGAAGTTGAATAACCAAGTTGATAACGGAAATCTCTAGGAGAAACGTTGATGAAGTTTTCCAAAATCCTAATTGCGAATCGTGGAGAAATTGCCTTGCGTATTCTCCGCACTTGCGAAGAAATGGGGATTGCTACTGTTGCAGTTCACTCCACAGTTGACCGTAATGCTCTACACGTTCAACTAGCTGATGAAGCCATTTGCATCGGTGAAGCTCCCAGTAGTAAAAGTTATCTGCATATTCCTGGGATCATTGCTGCGGCACTAACTCGAAACGCCTCGGCGATTCATCCTGGTTATGGTTTTTTAGCTGAAAACGCTCGATTTGCAGAAATTTGTGCCGACCACAATATTACTTTTATTGGCCCTTCCCCAGAAGCTATGCGGGCAATGGGAGATAAATCAACAGCAAAGGCGACCATGATTCGCGTTGGTGTACCTACTGTCCCAGGTAGCAATGGATTACTGGAAGATTCGGAAGCAGCGCGGATAGTTGCTCGTAAAATGGGCTATCCCGTGATGATTAAAGCTACCGCTGGGGGTGGCGGGCGTGGGATGCGGTTGGTCAAAGATGATCAGGACTTAGTAAAACTGTTTGCAGCTGCTCAAAGCGAAGCAGAAGCAGCCTTTGGTAATTCTGGTCTTTATTTAGAAAAATTTATTGAACGTCCCCGCCATATTGAATTTCAAATTTTAGCAGATAGCTACGGTAATGTGATTCACCTCGGCGAGCGAGACTGTTCTATTCAACGTCGCCATCAAAAATTGCTAGAAGAAGCTCCTAGCCCGGCTCTAACTCCAGAACTCCGCGAAAAAATGGGTATGGCTGCCGTTATGGCTGCTAAGTCAATTAACTACGTGGGTGCAGGGACAGTTGAGTTTTTGCTCTCCCAAACAGGGGAGTTTTATTTTATGGAGATGAACACCCGCATCCAAGTTGAACACCCTGTAACTGAAATGATCACAGGTCTTGACTTGATTGCAGAACAAATTCGGATTGCCCAAGGCGAAAAACTACAATTGACTCAAGATCAAGTCGTTTTTTCTGGTCATGCGATCGAATGTCGAATTAACGCTGAAGATCCAGAACATGACTTTCGTCCTCAGCCAGGGCGAATTACTGGTTATTTGCCACCAGGTGGCCCTGGTGTGAGAATAGACTCCCACGTTTACACCGATTATCAAATTCCTCCTAACTACGACTCGCTAATCGGTAAATTAATTGTCTGGGCCCCAGATCGGACTACGGCAATTAACCGGATGAAGAGGGCTTTACGAGAGTGTGGAATTACAGGGTTAGCAACTACGATTAGCTTTCATCAAAAGATTTTGGAAACACCAGAGTTCTTACAAGGTGATGTTTATACCGACTTTGTAGAAAAAGTGATGATGTCAAAGCGATCAGGTTAAATACAGATTTCCTCGTTCTATGTCAAAAAACAGTGGGGATCTGATAAAAGTAACTTGGATGAAAAAGCACTACATTAAAGATTATGGAGTAAAAGTATATTTTTTCTATGAAGTTTCTGTATTTATACCTCATTTTCCCTAAACAAGTTGTATATTTACTTAAGTTTCCGGTTGAATTTAATACATAAATCATTAGGAAATAAATAAACTTGAGTATTGTATTAACCAACAATTGAAGGTTTAGCAAGTTCGTAATCTAGGGCTAAAGTCCCGATTACAAACCCTCAAAATTAGCTTGATAAAATACCAGTTAAATCCTGTTTTTCACTGGCTTTTGGAATATGAATTAAACAAAACGCAAAACTTATTTTTTGTAGTCAAGCGCCATTGAAGACGCTTGCGATGTGTTGATTTTTTAATACATCCTATAAAAATAATGGTAAGTTGTTAAATTCATGTTTTTTAGTCGCTATTATTTGTCAACAATCAAGGCTTTTTTTATTTATAAAAAGCAACAATTGTGTCTCATGCAAAGTAGCGAGTATTCAGGAAAAACTATTGTGAATTTCATCCAAACAGATTCCATCTTATCAGGATAAGCAAATGAAAAAATATTACAAATTGGCAATTAGTGCTACTGTTCTTTGTCTGGGATTAGGAGTAGTAGATCAAGCCCAGGCAGTAAATATTACCTTGAGTACGGCAAATAACCAATTCACAGAAGGAACCAACAATCAAGGTTGGTGGAGTACATACAATCCTCGTTTTGGCTATAACGATAATTTCAACGACAATTATCTTACTGGCAAACTGCGTTCAACTACTTACCGTAGCTATTTTACATTTGACCTTCATACCATAGCAAACAACCCTGTTTCTTCAGCAACACTGCAAATTCAGCGATTTATCGGTTCCGGCAATTCAACAGCTAAAATAGGTTTCTTTGATGTTTCGACACCTGCGAGTAAGCTGAATCAGAAATGTAATAATCCTGATTTGGATATTTATCGAGATTTGGGGAGTGGAAAAAATTATGGAAATTTCCAAGTCACATCTACTGGCGATAGCGAAGAAATTCTAAATTTTACTCTCAACTCGAAGGCTATTGCAGATATCAACGCCGCAAATGGGAAATTTTTCTCAATTGGAGGTAAGTTGTTAAATAATGTTGAGGCAGGAGATCAATATCTCTTTGCTTACGGTTATGATGCACCAACTCAACTTGTAGTCACTACTGCTCATGCTCCTGAACCTTTGACTGTTGGCGGAACTGCGATCGCAGGTGTGATGGGATGGTGGTTGAAGCGCAAACGCAAAGCATCCTTAACTACCTAAATAATATCGGAATTTGCGCTTCGCAAGGAAGTTTAACGACTTAACTAGTAGTTATTTCATTACTCTCAGGCGAAGCATGATTATCAGCAAAGAAGCGCACATCTAGTTGTGCGCTTCTTATATTTATTAACCGTTAGATAACTCAATCTTTACTCATGACCACAGGTAAATATAGTAAGTAACTATTTTGTAATAGCTTTACTTATAATTTGCCATAAATGAGTATTAAATCTAATCAGCCATTGCAGCTAAACCGTCGCCAGTTTTTGCTACGTTCGGCTGTGACAGCAGGTGGTATCATTACCACAAATCTGGTCTCAAAATCACCTGTTTTTGCCCAAGCTCCTGCATTTATTACCTCCGATAAAATGCGTCCTGCGATACCTTATGGTGTAGCTTGCGGAGACATCACCGACGATCGCGTGATCATTTGGAGCCGCAGCGATCGCCCTGCCAAAATGTTAGTAGAATATTCTACTAGCGAGTCTTTTCGCAATGTGCAGCGCGTCGTTGGTCCGAATGCTTTAGCAGACAGCGACTTGACAGCACGACTTAATCTCAACAACCTACCGCCAAACCAACAAATATTTTATCGGGTGATTTTCCAAGATTTGGATGATCACGATACCTATAGCGCTCCTGTAACTGGGACTTTCCGCACTCCCCCCATGTATAGCAAATATGGACGTTATGGACGAGATGTATTCTTTGCTTGGAGTGGTGACACCGCTGGTCAAGGATGGGGTATTAATCCTGACTTTGGGGGGATGAAAATTTACGAAACTATGCGGAAAGTTAACCCAGACTTTTTCATCCATTCTGGCGACAATATTTATGCTGATGGTCCCATCCAATCAGAAGTTGTGCTAGACGATGGCAAAATCTGGAGAAACATTACCACCCCAGAAAAATCTAAAGTCGCAGAAACTCTCACAGAATTTCGTGGTAACTATAAATACAATTTGATGGATGAAAACATCAAGCGTTTCAACGCTGAAGTTCCCATCCTGTCACAGTGGGATGATCACGAAACCCTTAACAACTGGTATCCTGGAGAATTTCTTCTCAATGATGACCGCTATACAGTCAAAGATGTTTCTTTGCTAGCCCAAAGGTCAAGGCAAGCCTTTTTGGAATATATGCCGATTGAATATAAGAGCAATAATCCAGACAAAACAAAAATTTATCGCTCTTTTAATTACGGCCCTTCCCTGGAAATCTTCATGCTGGATGAACGCAGCTACCGGGGACCAAACACCCCCAATCGCCAGCCAGTACAAAGTAAAGAAACAGAATTTTTGGGTAGAAAACAGGTGCAATGGTTGAAAAAACAATTACACAAATCACAAGCAACCTGGAAAATCATTGCTAGTGATATGCCCTTAGGATTAATAGTCCGAGATGGTAGCACTGATTTTGAGGCTTGGGCTAACGGAGATAGCCCAGCCTTAGGTAGAGAATTACAACTTGCCGACTTACTACGATTTATTAAATATAACCAGATTAAGAATGTTGTCTGGTTAACTGCCGATGTACATTACGCTGCTGCTCACTACTACGATCCAAACAAAGCTCAATTTACTGACTTCAACCCTTTTTGGGAGTTTGTAGCCGGGCCACTTAACTCTGGCACATTTGGGCCAAACGAATTAGAAAATACCTTTGGCCCACAATTAAAATTTCAAAGCATTCCCCCAGGTACAAAAGGAAACCGACCCCCCAGTGAGGGTTTGCAGTTCTTTGGCACAGTCAAGATTAGTAATTATACAAGGCTAATGACAGTAACACTGCGTAACTTGGCAGGGGAAATTCTTTACAGCGTAGATTTGCCACCAGAAATGTAAATCAGCAAAAATATAGCCAGTTAGGCAATTTATACTCTGTCTGCTGGCTGTTACTAAATTACCAAAGAAATGGGTCTAAAGCCCCGTGCTTCTAGCACGACTTTAAAGTAATGAGTAATGAGTAATGAGTGGATGAAAAATGGGTATTTACTCATTACTTCTTACTTATTACTCCAGAATCCCCGATCGTTTACGGCGGGGAGTATGTCAAAGCATTTTTATTAAAGCAGCAAGGATTTTACACAGCAACTGTTAATGGTGTGTTTGATAATAAGACCAGATCAGCGGTGATGAAATCCCAGAAAGCTAAAGGACTAAAAGCAGATGGAATTGTTGGTCGTCATACATTGGCAGCTATGAATTGACATTTTCCCATCGCTGACTGCTGGCGCGGTATAGCGGGGGATTCTACTTATTTGGGCAGAGTCTCTGTCAGGAAATAAAAGTGTTTGTCGCGCAAAGAGAAGTTTTATTGGTGGAAACCGCCACTCAAAACTTCTCTTATTAAATATTCTGCATATTATAGAACTCATATTTATTTTGAAAAAAACTCAGTCTTCCCTGTTCTTTACCTCTACGAGTGATTCAGGAATCAAATCGGATTAAGTGGTACGGTTAACACAGCTAAAAAAATGGAGAAAACCCCAAGCGATCGCCTGATTCTTTACAATATAATGTTAAGTAAGATAAAGATATTTATGAGAAACCAGGTTAGAATCAATGGCACTATTTGGATTTGGCAAAAAATCGGTTATGCCCACTCCTGAAGAAGCTTTGTCAGGAAGAACACAGCCTATACCTGTAAGCGATCATCACTACGTTAACAAGAATCAACTTAAACCTCCTTATCCCGAAGGATTGGAGAAAGCGGTGTTTGGCTTGGGCTGTTTTTGGGGTGCAGAACGCAAATTCTGGCAACTAAAAGGAGTTTACACGACCGCAGTCGGTTATGCTGCTGGTTACACCCCTAACCCTACTTATGAAGAGGTATGTAGCGGCAGAACTGGTCACAATGAAGTGGTTTTGGTTGTATTCGATCCCAAAGTGATTAGTTATTCTGAACTACTTAAGGTTTTCTGGGAAAGTCACAACCCTACCCAAGGAATGCGCCAAGGTAATGATACTGGCACTCAATACCGTTCAGGAATTTATGTGTATTCTGAAAGCCAAAAGCAGCTCGCAGAAGCATCAAAAGACGCTTATCAGCAAGCTCTTAATGGTGCAGGTTACGGAGAAATTACCACAGAAATCTTAGATGCACCTGAATTTTACTATGCAGAAGCCTACCATCAGCAGTATCTAGCCAAAAACCCCAACGGGTACTGTGGTTTAGGTGGAACTAATGTTTCTTGTCCTGTGGGCGTAGTTGAATCGCCAGTGAATTGATAGAAAAGGAGCAGGGGAGCGACTCCCTGTTTCTTTACAACACACTTTTGAGCAAAGCGATCGCTCCAATCCACATCATGATACTAATAGGCGCACCAATTAAAATACCTGCGATCGCCCAGCCTCTTTGATGAGCTTTGAATTGTTCAATACTGCGCCACTGTCTACTTTTCCAAGCCCATTCGTTGCCTTTTGCACCCATAGCGATCGCCATTACCCAACCAACTTGGGGGACAAAACAAAACAATCCCAACCAAACTTGATTTGTCCACAACCACAACCAAGGTAGTAAAAACGCCCCCCAATTCCATCCCTGAATTTCATCAGGGATCACCTCATGAGGATTGTTGATTCCACAGCCAGAATTGTTAATAATTTTCTTGCTTGTAGATTTGACAGTAAGACCAGATTTCAATACATCCAGGGCTTGACGGGCGCTAGTAAAACGTTGCTCTGGTGCAGGTTCTATCAACTTTTGTAGCCATTGAGCAAAACTGGGATTCAAGTTAACTCGATCAGCAAATTGTAATCGCAAATCTTGCTGGGGTAATTCAGCAGGAGGAACACCAGTTAACAAATGAATCAAACTTGCTCCCAAAGCATAAAGATCCGATGCTGGAACCGCCCGACCACCAAATTGTTCCATTGGTGCGTAACCATAAGTACCCACAACGGTAAATGTCACGCCCTCTTTGGCAGCTTTATCTTGAACTGCACCAAAATCTACTAAATAAATCCGATTATCTTCACCCCAAATTAAATTGCTCGGTTTTATATCCCGATGCAATACACCAGGATTTATCTCATGCAAATATATGAGAATGTTTAAAATCTCGCCAGCAATCTTCTTAACTTGCTTTTCAGTAAATTTTTTGCCAACAGCAAGTTTTTCCTTCAGCGACTCACCAGGAATGTATTCTTGTACTAAGCCAAACCAGAGTGTGCGGTCATCAATACAAAAATAATCGAAGTACCGAGGAATCCGGGGATGGTTTAGCTGTTTGAGAATTTGCGCTTCTCGTTCAAAGAGTTTCAGGTCATCCCACTGCACAGTACCGCCAAAGGCCAAGAGTTTGACCACAACTAGCGATTTTTCGGCATTAGCAGCTTGTAAATCTTTTGCTAGCCAAGTTTGACGGATTCCATTATTGCCGAGTTGGCTTTGGATTTGATAACGGTCTTGTAAGATCTGTTCTGTTTGCAGCATCTGACACCTGCCGGCAATTTACGCTAAGGTGATTCCCCATATTATTTAAGGATAATCACTATTTGAATAAGTTGCCTAGAGAAGCTAATAGGTGTAGATTTGTTGACATACTCCCCGCCGTGAACGGTTGGGGATTCTGGAGTAATAAGTAATAAGTTGAAGAAAAGAAATTTTCACTCATTACTTTAAAGCCGTCCTAGAAGGACGTTCGCGTAGCGTCTCGTAGAGAGGCTTTAGACCCATTTCTTTGGTAAACCATTTTGAAATACGAGCAAATCTCCTGGTGGAATTTGTGTCCAAACTTCGTTGTCTGTTAGGGGAGTAGTAGCAATAACAGCAACGCGATCGCGCTCAGTAGTCACCTCTCGAAAATCTACAGTCATATCTTGGTCAATCAAGTGAGCAGCGGCAAAGGGCGCTTGACGCACGATATAACTAAGTTTAGTTGAACAATGGGCAAAAAAGTGTTCCCCATCAGATAGCAAGTAATTAAATTCACCCTTTAAGTTAATATTTCCAGTAATTTTACGTAAAACAGGATATAGATTTTCTAAAGTAGGCTTACCGTCAGGAAAGTGTCGCCGCAAGGTTTCTAGAATTGCACAAAATGCCTTTTCACTATCAGTATTTCCTACAGGTTGAAAAAACCGCTGATTTTCTGGATCAAAGTCTGGTAAATTGCCATTGTGGGCAAATACCCAATATCTTCCCCAAAGTTCTCTACGAAAAGGATGGCAGTTTTGGAGGGCTATTTCACCTTGGGTAGCTTTGCGAATATGAGCAATCACATGAGTAGAGTGGATGGGATAGCACCGCACTAACTCTGCAATCGGAGAATCAATTGCAGGTTTTTCATCTAAAAACAGCCGACAACCCTTTCCTTCAAAAAAAGCAATACCCCAACCGTCACTATGATGATCGGTTTTGCCTCCCCTTGCAGAAAACCCTTCAAAAGAAAAGCAAATATCGGTTGGAACATTGCAGTTCATTCCCAGCAATTGGCACATGGATGTTGCAACTCTAATATTTTCGACTAATGTCTCAGAATCAAGATACTTCAGAATACCTCAATAGTTCTGGTGCGATCGCTTCAATCTGAGGATTTATTAAAATTTACGTGACCATTCACTAGGCCAGCGTTCAACAACGACTTTAGTTTGAGTAAAAAACTCTACTGCGTGGTTGCTTTGTCCGTGCAAATCACCAAAAAAGCTGTCTTTCCAACCGCTAAAGGGAAAGAATGCCATCGGTGCAGCAACACCAATATTGATACCAATATTACCTGCCTCTGCTTCGTAACGAAATTTACGAGCTGCTGCACCGCTAGTAGTAAATAAACAAGCCATGTTGCCATATTGACCGCTATTAACTAAGGCGATCGCCTGATCAATAGTATCTAAATGTATTAAACTCAACACTGGGCCAAAAATATCTGTACGGGCAATTTCTCCGGCTGGCTGGACATTTTGCAAAATGGTGGGACGAATAAAATTGCCATTTTCATAACCACTAACATTTGGATTTCGCCCATCTACTAACAGGTTTGCACCTTCGTCTACACCTTTTTGAATTAATTCTTCAATTCGTGTTTTACTTTGCGTAGTAATTACTGGCCCCATTTGCACATTTTGGTCTAAACCATTACCTACCATCCGCTTTTTAGCAGTTTCAGCGATCGCTTCTGTAAACATTTGACGGGCTGTGCCGACTGTGACTGCAATTGAGGCGGCTAAACAGCGCTGTCCAGCACAACCGAAAGCACTATCAGCGGCAATTCTGGTAGTCATTTCGATGTCTGCGTCTGGTAAAATAATAATGGGGTTTTTCGCGCCCCCTTGGCATTGTAATCGTTTACCATTGGCTGCTCCCCGACTATATATATATTTAGCTACTGGCGTAGAGCCAACAAAACTAATTGCCCGAATTTTAGGATGGTCTAAAATAGCATCTACAACTTCTTTAGCGCCGTTAACTAAATTGATCACTCCTTTGGGTAAACCCGTTTTTTCGAGTAACTGAAAAACTTTTTGCATCGTCAGCGGCACTTTTTCCGAAGGCTTGACAATATAAGTATTACCACAGGCGATCGCATAAGGTAAAAACCAAAAAGGAATCATCCCCGGAAAATTGAAAGGACAAATTACCGCCGCTACGCCCAGAGGTTGACGAATCATCATCTCATCAATACCTTTGGCAACATCTTCTAAATTAGTTCCCTGCATCATCATGGGAATACCACAGGCGACTTCCACGTTTTCAATTGCCCGACGCATTTCGCCTTTTGATTCCGCCAAAGTCTTACCACATTCTAGGGTAATTGTGTGAGCTAAATCTTCAAAATGTTCTTCTAATAAATTCTTGAGTTTAAATAAATACTGGACTCGTTCTGTCGGTGGGGTGCGTCGCCATGTTGTAAAAGCTACTGCGGCAGATGTAACGGCTTGATTTAACTCAGATGCTGGTGATAAAGGCACTTGAGCAAGTACCTCGGCTGTAGCTGGGTTGATCACCTCTAAGTAATCTGTAGCTTTAGATGCACACCACTGACCATTAATATAGTTAGGTAAGATAGAAATTGTGTTCATAAAAGCATCTAGGATTTTTATTTGACCTAACAAAAACAAGGATACAAGCCCACCGACTGGCTCCTAAATTTATTGTTGATTTTTAATTTTTAATTTTTAATTCACCGCAGGGGGTTTATCCTACCAAATTTTACTCATATTCAGGACAAACCCAGGCAATACCGACTCGCCGCTGACACTAGCAGGATGATCCAAACATTCCTCTGGTTTCCCAGGACGATAAATATAAACTTGACGCTGTTTGCGGTCAATTAACCAGCCTAACTGTATTCCTGGCTCTTGCATATATTCCTCCATTTTTTCTTGCAGAGATTGGAGGTTATCGCTAGGGGATCTAAGTTCGACTACAAAATCTGGACAAATGGGAGCAAATTTTTCTTGTTGTTCGGCTGAAAGAGCATTCCACCGTTCTAGTTTAATCCAGGAAGCATCAGGCGATCGCTCTGCACCTGTTGATAGTTTAAATCCAGTGCTGGAGCTAAAAGCTATGCCTGTACCATCTTGTTCTGTCCATACCCATAGTTGTCCTAAGATATTAACTTCTCGGTTTCCTGTTTCTGAACCAGTGGGTGGCATAATTACCAATTCTCCTAATTTATTCCGTTCAATCTGTAAGTCACGATTAACTTGACAGAACTCAGAGAACTGCTCATCTGTCATTTGTATTGACGGAGGAATTTGCAATACCAAGGGAGATGAAAGCATAATATTGACCCAAGCTAGGCTTTAATTTTATTTTCACGCAAAAGCGCAAAGACGCGAAGATAAAATTTTGCGTCTTTGCGTCTAATGCACGAAATAATTTGCAAATTTACTTGTTAGGCTGAGGAGTCATTCGTAAATAGGGTTTAACTTCTTGGTAGCCTTTGGGGAACTTCTGCTTTAGGACTTCTGGATCTTTGAGTGAGGGAACGATGACGCAATCATCACCGTCTTTCCAGTCGGCTGGTGTAGCTACACTGTAATTATCAGTTAATTGCAGAGAATCAATCACTCGCAGAAGTTCATCAAAGTTGCGTCCAGTGCTGGGGGGATAGGTGAAACTAAGACGTAGTTTTTTAGCGGGATCAATGACAAAAACCGATCGCACTGTTAAAGATGCATTGGCATTAGGATGGATCATATCGTAAAGGTCAGAAACCTTGTGATCTGCATCTGCCAAAATTGGATAATTGAGGGTGGTGCTTTGAGTTTCTTCAATGTCTCCTACCCAACCATTATGGGATTCTACATCGTCAACACTCAGAGCGATCGCTTTAACATTGCGCTTGTCAAATTCTGGTTTGAGTTTGGCAACTGTTCCTAATTCTGTCGTACAAACAGGTGTGAAATCAGCAGGGTGAGAAAACAGCACTACCCAGCTGTCACCTGCCCATTCGTAAAAATTGATGTCGCCGTGTGTGGAGGCTTGCGTAAAGTTAGGTACTGTATCACCGAGACGGAGAGCCATGAGAGATTCCCTGTAATAAAAGAAAGCTTTATGTGTTCTATTTTGTCATCATGCCACAAAACCCCTATTACCCAATCGGGCTTTAGCGGTTTGAAACAAAATCTTAACCACCTGCAACCGCAGGGACAATACTCACTTCATCACCATCTTTTAAAGCTGTAGCTGTCCCTTCCAAAAAGCGGATATCTTCGCTATTGACATACAAATTTAAAAAACGTCGTGGTTGTCCTTGTTCATCACACAACCGCGATTTGATCCCTGGACAATTTTGCTCTAAAGAATCAAATAACTCAGAAATATTACCACCACTACATTCTAGGGTAGCTTGGTTATTGGTGAATTTCTGAAGAGCAGTAGGAACTAAAACTGTTACAGCCATAGAGGTAGGAAAGTTAAAAGTGAAAAGTGGGGATTTGTCCTTAATTTGCACAAATGACTAAACGAGGACTTGTTGCCATTCCAAGCGATCAAGTGTACGCGATCGCTCTAAAGCACGCTCAAAGCTATCTAGTTTAGCATCAATTGTCAAAGGTTCACCAACGTAACCTTGTACTGCTTCTTGGGTTTTTAAACCATTGCCAGTAATGTAAACCACGGTAGTTTCATCTGGATCAATTTTGCCAGCTTCTACCAATTTTTTCAGCACAGCCACAGTTGTACCACCGGCTGTTTCTGTGAAGATACCTTCGGTTTCTGCTAGTAGCTTGATGCCGTCAATAATTTCTGCATCATTGACTGATTCAATATTACCGTTAGTTTTGTTGGCTATATCTATAGCATAAACGCCATCTGCTGGATTGCCGATCGCTAAAGATTTAGCAATTGTATTTGGTTTGACTGGTTTAATAAAGTCGCGCTTTTCTTTGAATGCTTCGACGATGGGGGAACAACCTTCAGCTTGAGCGCCACTAAAACGCACACTCTTAGCTGACACCAACCCAACTTCTACAAATTCTTGGAAACCTTTATAGATTTTAGTAAACAATGAACCTGAAGCCAAAGGCGCAACTATATGGTCTGGTAGTTCCCAACCCAGTTGTTCAGCAACTTCAAACCCTAGAGTTTTGGAACCTTCAGAGTAGTAGGGACGCAAATTAATATTGACAAAACCCCAACCATGTGTATTAGCGACTTCCGAACACAGGCGATTGACTTGATCGTAATTACCTTTCACAGCCATCAAAGTAGGACTGTAAATCAAGCTACCTAAAATTTTACCTGCTTCCAAATCTGCGGGGATGAACACACAACAGTCTAAACCGGCATGAGCTGCGATCGCAGCTGTGGAATTTGCCAAATTACCAGTACTAGCGCAAGAAACAGTAGTGAACCCCAACTCCCTCGCCCGACTCAAAGCCACTGACACCACCCGATCTTTGAAGCTGAGGGTGGGCATATTAACGGCATCATTTTTAATATAAAGCTTATTTAAACCCAGGCGACGCGCCAAACGATGGGAACGAACTAATGGAGTCATACCAGTTCCCACATCTATAACATTGTCAGTTGCAACTGGTAAAAAGGGACGGTAGCGCCAGATTGAATTTGGCCCGGCTTGAATTTTTTCACGGCTGACGGTTGAACGTATGGCGTTGTAGTCGTACTTGACTTCTAAAGGCCCAAAGCAGAACTCACAAACATGACTAGCTTCGAGTTCATATTCCGCACCACATTCCTTGCATTTCAAGGCTGTCAAAGTGGCATTGAGCGTTTTGTTATCTATGGTTGTTGCCTGAGTCATAAACTAGCTTCCCCTGTTTATCCGTCAACTGTCGCTTGATAGTAACACGAGCAAAAATACCAGTCAAACATACCCGACTATTTTTGTCGGGTATACTAATTTGTACTTAAAATCATGGCAATAATGTTTGCAGACTTCGGGTGCAGTAAAGATAAGTTTTTCAAACTTTCAATTTCTGACTGCTCAAGAGAATCTGTTGACGCTCGGAAACCAGTTTCAATTCTTCTTGGTGTTGCCAAGCCCACTCTGCCAAACCTGCAATTGGTTCAATTAATTTTTCACCAAAGGGCGTTAGGTTATATTCCACCTTGGGCGGCACAATTGGATACACAGTTCGGTTCACAACACCAGCTGACTCTAACCGTCTTAGGGTTTGTGCCAGCATTTTTTTAGATATTCCAGGAATCCGACGTTGAAAATCACTATATCGCTTAGTACCAGAAGAGAGGAGATACAGTACTGGCGGTGTCCATTTATCTCCCACCAAATTGAGCATCTGCCGCATTGGACAGTCTGCACTTAGGAGTATTTGCTGATTGTTGGGAACCATGAGGTAACTATATCACCCAAAAGTTCCTTCTTGTAAAGAAGAATCCAAATCAGGCACACTGCTTTAGTTAGTGAAAATGGAGAGATTTGGATGAAACCGTTAGAAAACAAAGTTGCCCTTGTTACTGGTGGAACTTCTGGGATTGGACGTACTACTGCGATCGCTTTTGCTCATGCTGGTGCCAAAGTTGTTGTAGTCGGACGGCGAGAAGAAGAAGGCAGTGAAACCGTCAGCTTGATTCATCAAGTAGGAAGTGAAGGTTTATTTGTGAAAGCTGATGTATCTCAAGAAGCAGACATAAAAGCAACTATTGCCGCCGTTGTCAATAAGTTTGGTAGGCTTGATCTCGCATTTAATAACGCGGGGATGCTGGGGCAAAATGCCTTACTAGCAGAGCAGACAGAGCAAACTTATGACCAGGTTTTTGGAGTCAATGTCAAGGGAGTTTTTCTGTGTATGAAGCACGAAATTACCCAGATGTTGGCTCAAGGCAATGGTGGAGCAATTGTCAACACATCTTCCATCAATGGTTTTCGTCCTTTAGCACCTGGCTTATCGATTTATGATGCCTCTAAAACGGCTGTGGTGATGCTGACAAAAGCGGCAGCCCTAGAATATGCCTCCCAGAAAATCCGGATAAATGCGATCGCACCAGGGCCAATTGAAACTGAAATGCTCAGTCAGGCAACTGGCGGTAATACCAAAGCTTTTGAGAATTTTGTTCCCGCTGGACGTTTGGGCAAACCCGATGACATTGCTAATGCTGTGATCTGGCTATGTTCTGATGCTACCGATTTTGTCAACGGACATACCCTTGCTGTGGATGGAGGGGTACTGGCTGCGTGATCACCGCTTTGCACAGTCTAGAGTTTTGAAAAAAAAGATATCAGGGAGCAATCATGAGCAAACTAGAGAACAAAATTACATTAATTCTTGGTGGTGCAGGCAATGTGGGAGAAGGCATTGTTAGGGCATTTCTCAAAGCAGGTGCCATAGTAGCTGTGCCGTCCCGTAAAGTCGAAAAACTGGAAGAATTACGCACTTATTTAGGTGAACTAGCTCATCCAGAACGCTTTATTCCCATTGTGGGAGAAATTGGTCAAATTGATAGTGCCGAAAGTATTCGTGATCAACTGCTTAAACAATTTGGAAAGCTTGATGCTGTAGTTGCTTCCCTTGGCGGTTGGTGGTTTGGTAACAAACCTGTGACTGAAGTTTCAATCGCAGAATGGCAACAATATTTAGATAGTAATTTAACCAGTCACTTTATCACAGCCCACACCTTCCTACCTATTCTTCAAGAAAACAAAGGTGCTAGCTATACCTTGATTGGAGGAGCCGCAGCCGAAGTACCAATTCCTAATGTCAGCCCTGTGAGCATTACTGCTGCTGGACAGATGATGCTAGCTCAGGTGTTGATGCAGGAAAACAAGGGTAGTGCTGTCCGAATTAATGAAGTCATCATTCATAGTTGGGTAACAACTCGTAGCAGCAAAGAGCGCAGTCAACCTACCTGGATTAGTGCTGATGACATTGGCGAATTTACAGCTTGGCTTGCTTCTGATCAAGCATCTATGGTGAATAGTAGTCTCCTGCGCTTGTATGAAAAGCCTGCGATAGATTAGCTACTTCATAGATCCCAAATGGGTTCTATCTAAAAGAAAAAAAAGGATGGGAATAACCCACCCTTTTCTAAATTAGCTATCAACTAGACAACAGCAGATACTTGCTGCTCAAAGAAAGCTGCCAACACTCTTTCAGCTATTTGGCGACTAGTTAAACCTAAGGCTGCCTTAGATTCATCTGGTGTCGCATGATCTACTAACATGTCTGGTATCCCAATCCGCTTCACAGGCACAACAACATCAGCATCTAGTAATGCTTCTGCCACCGCAGAACCAAAGCCACCCGTGACACAACCTTCTTCCAAGGTAACAACGCGTCCGATTTTCTGAGCCAAAGGCAAAATCAATTCGGTATCCAAAGGCTTAACAAATCGGGCATTAATCACAGTGGCTTCAATGCCGTGTTCGCTGAGAATTTCCGCAGCTTGCATACTGGGATAAACCATTGTGCCGTAGCCGACGATTAAGACATCATCTCCATTGCGAAGAATTTCTCCTTTACCGATTTCCAAAGGTTCCCAGCCTTCTTCCATTAAAGGAACACCGTGGCCATTACCACGCGGGAATCGCATAGCTATAGGTCCACTGGTGTGGTCAATGCCAGTGACAATCATGCGTTGGAGTTCTGCTTCGTCTTTGGGTGCCATCATCACCATATTGGGAATGCAACGCAGATAGGCAATATCATACATACCTTGATGGGTGGGGCCGTCTGCACCAACAATTCCCGCCCTATCTAGGCAAAAGAACACTGGTAAATTTTGGATACAGACATCGTGAATGATCTGATCGTAAGCCCGTTGCAAAAAGGTAGAGTAGATGGCGGCGACGGGACGCATTCCTTCTGCGGCAAGTCCTGCTGCTAAAGTGACAGCATGTTGTTCAGCAATACCGACATCAATATATTGATTAGGCAGTTTTACCTGAAGCTTATCTAAACCTGTTCCCGTGGCCATTGCTGCGGTAATTCCCACAATTTTGGGATTGTGTTCAGCCAATTTTACGAGAGTGTGAGAAAAGACTTTGGCATAAGAGGGAGGTTTGGGTTTGCTGGAAGGAACAGCTTTACCAGTTGTCAAATTGAATGGGCTTTGGGCGTGGTAGCCTACTTGGTCTTGTTCGGCAATTTCGTAGCCTTTACCCTTCATCGTTGCCACATGCACTAAAACTGGCCCTGGTATTTGATGTGCTTGTTGGAAGGTGGCAATCAATTCTTCTAAGTTATGTCCATCTACTGGTCCTATATAGGTAAAGCCTAGTTCTTCAAAGACTGCACCTACTTTAGGAACAGCTAAGCGCTTCATCCCTTCTTTGATGCGTCCGAGTTCGGGAGATAGAGATTCTCCAACGAAGGGAATTTGTTTAAATTGTTCTTCAAAGTTGTCTTTGATAAACTGCACTGGCGGACTAAGGCGCATTTTGTTGAGATAACGAGGAATCGCGCCTACATTGGGAGATATAGACATCTCGTTATCGTTGAGAACAACCAGCACGTTAGTTTTGGGCAAGTGTCCTGCATGGTTAATGGCTTCTAAAGCCATACCTCCAGTTAAAGCACCATCGCCAATCACAGCTACTGCTTTAAATTTTTCTCCTTTCAAATCTCGCGCTAAAGCCATACCCAAGGCTGCTGAAATACTAGTAGAAGCATGTCCCGCCCCAAAATGGTCAAACTTGCTTTCACACCGTTTCAGATAGCCAGCAACTCCTGATTTTTGCCTGAGGGTATGGAAATTGCTGTAGCGTCCTGTGATTAATTTATGGGGATAAGCTTGGTGTCCTACATCCCAAATAACTTTATCCCGATCTAAATCTAGTGTCTGGTAAAGCCCTAGTGTCAATTCTACAACACCTAAACCAGGCCCCAGATGTCCTCCAGTTGCTGCTACCGTTTGTAGATGCTTATCTCGAATTTGACGAGCAATTTGTTGCAATTGCCGGATCGACAAACCATGCAACTGGTTAGGATGGGTGATTTCACTCAGATGCATATTATAGGATTTTCCTCTCTAATCTCTATTTCTGGTATTTTTGATTTTCCCACGGTCGGGTTATCCTCAGAATCATACTGGAACTGAGTTGCAGTATATATGGCGGCAGAAGTATTTTTTATTACGTCCTACGGCAGCAGTTACTTATTCACTAGTCGTCGTAATTACCTTATCATCTACAAGTAAGTGCTTTGAGATAAATAAAGCAACACGCAGATCTAAGGGGATTCTGGGCTATTTGGAACACTAGGAACTTCCGGGGTTTCCGGTAGTTGCTGCTGTCTCTGTAAATATTTACTCAATACGTATGCCATATCTCCACGAGTCATCGGTCGTAAGGGAGAAATATTATCTTGAGAATCTGTGTTAATAAATCCTTCTGCAATGACTGTGGCGATCGCTTTTCTAGCCCAAGTAGGAATAGATGCTGCATCTGGATGAGGAGCTAGAGTTTCGTTTACAGTGTCATCAGAAAACTGAAATACACCATAAGCTTGAGCAAAAATGGCCAAACCCTCAGCCCGCGTTACCCTTTGATTAGGGAAAAATAAATTACCTCGATAGCCTTTCATGATGTCAGTTTTGAGAACTGTCTGAATATCTTTAAATGCCCAATGGGATGGTGGTACATCTGGAATCACTAAATTTTCTTGGCTCACAGCTTGTCTTTTATCCAGTCTAAATACTTTCACCATAATTGAGGCTAATTCTGCCCGACTCAGCATCCTTTCAGCATAAAAGTTGCCATCAGGTGAATTGGTCATCAACTTGGCAGCAATTACCTGTTGAATGGGATCGGATGGCATCCCAGAAGCAGGTTTCACTACTTGAGCTTGGACACTTAGCGGTATGTATTGTACTAATGTCACTAAGAAAACAGTACTTAGAAACCTACGCATAATTTTATCCACTTTCAAGCTAATACGTGCGTATACAACAATTACCTCACATAGGTTAATACCAATTCAGGTATACCCACATTCGGAAATTAAGCACTTTTTGTTTCATTTGCATGACGATTTTATTTTGTGCAATGTTGCATATTCGCTTGTGATGGTTTAACACTAAATTGCCAGCAGCAAAGGTAGGGTGAAGTTGACTTGAAAAATTGCTGGGTTAAATGTTTAGTAATTACATAGGCATGTCATGTTTTTAGTTCAGTATTTTTATTGTATTCCTAGTTCACGTAAGTATTCATATCATTCTTGACTTAGCCACGTTTAACCTCTAATTCAAGGAGTTTGGGCGATATACAGCAGATTGCAAATGAGTAAGGTACAGATAATCGTAGGGACACAACATGTCGTGTCCCTACCCGTGTACTTTAATTTAAGTAATTTTGCCTATGGTTTTTATAACAATTTTCTCAATAAAAGCTACAAATCGTTATCCCCAGTTCTCAAAACTTTTGCCTAAAATTAAGATAATCAGTTCAGAATTATTACAGGCTTCATAAAAATGGGTGTAGGATTTTTCAACCGATTTCCTGTAATGCCTCTAGTACTACTCTGGTTGGCTTATACTCTGCTGGGATGGTATCTTGCGGCTCATCACATTGTTTGGTTGATGGGAGCCTTTATAGTCACTGTTGCTATAGGTATAGTGCGAAAAAGTATTGTCTGGTTGGAGCGTTTGGTTGCTTTCGGCTCTAAAACTTTAGTTGTGATCTTATTTGTGAGCGCATCAGTTGCTTTTGTAGAAACTTGGTCACTTTTATTCAGTCTCTTTGTCATCCCTTTAGCAACTACGTGGTTAGCTGATTTAGAGATGCGCTTTGCTGGTTTTAACAAAACAGATTCGTTTTGGATTTTAACAGTCTTAGCGATATTTGGTTTGACAGTAGGAGAAATAGTAGACATTCTACTTTTGCCCAGTAGCAGATTTTAATCATTGATTTGATAACGCACGAGTTTACGGATATCCTCAATTGATATTCCTAATTTTTGGGCGATCGCTGTTTCGATCTGGCTAATATCTGTCACTGGAAACTCAAATAATAAAGTTCTCCTTGAAGAGTCTGTGGTTTTAACTGTCACTTTGGTAATACCTGCACTTTTGTCAACTTCCGCAGAGATGAGCAGTACATACATGGACATTTGTAATTCTGGTAAAACATCTGCATGAAGTTCGTTTACCATGCTGTAAGGTCGGCTGAATAAATGTTCTGCCAATAAATTGCCACTCAACCAAAAAACGATACCTAAAACAGGTAGGGGAAGCCAAAATTCTAGCCCCAGAAAATGTAATGATTTCCACCAACGTTGTGAGAAAATAGTGGCTGTAAACTTTTGAAGTGATAGTTTCACGGAGGACAAAGAGAATTAAGGATCAATTCGGCAAAAGTCAGTACTATAGCGCTTCTGGGTTGTGTGCAACATACTCCTGTAAGGAAAAGGGGCTAGGAACTAGGGGTTAGGGACTAAAGTGGTGTATTTCATTCATAAGAAAACCGCTATAAAATCATTTTAGACACTTTCTTATCTATTTAAGAGCCGAATGCAGCCAATTACTAACAGCCATTTAATCATTCTGAAGTTGGCTGGAAATCTCACCTGACTTTTCACGGGATGTGGAAAAGGGGATTGGTTCGCGATGGCTTATCGCGAACCAATCCTTTGAACTTAAGATGATTTGCGTCCTCTAATATAAGGTGCTTGTAGTGTCGTATTCTGGGGTGCAAATGAAACTATT
>JBBSOP010000006.1:0-27582 GCA_038259655.1 Chroococcales cyanobacterium | reverse complement strand
CACTATATCCAACATTCTTGTTGATTGGGGGATAGTATATTTCGGTATAAATGTCATTATGGAAGGTGTCTGATGAAACTTCTATTTGTGTAGCTCTGAATTTGTGTCATGGTGATATTTAAGGCTGGAACCTGGCTCTTAGATATAGGAAACTCGCCCCACACCACCTTTGAATCTTGCTTTAAATTTCTATGAACTCGTCACAATCAGCCCAACTCAGGTCGGAAATTACGGCAATGCCTGACTGGTTACGTCGCCCGATTGGCAAAGCTAGTGAGATCTCTACAGTACAACGCCTTATTAAGCAGCGCCAAATTCATACAATTTGCGAAGAGGGACGTTGCCCTAACCGAGGGGAATGCTATGCCCAAAAAACTGCAACTTTTTTATTAATGGGACCAACATGCACACGTTCTTGTGCTTTTTGTCAAGTAGATAAAGGTCATGCACCAATGCCTGTTGACCTAGAGGAACCCCAAAAAGTCGCAGAAGCAGTACAGCTTTTAGGATTACGTTATGTGGTGTTAACCTCTGTTGCCCGTGATGACTTACCAGATCAAGGGGCAGGTCATTTCGTGAAGACAATGGAGGCTATTCGCCAATTAAACCCGCAAACTCAAATTGAAGTGCTAACACCAGATTTCTGGGGTGGTACTGGTGCTGGGGAGGCAAGTCAACGTCAACGAATAGCTGTTATTGTCCAAGCCAAACCAGCTTGTTTTAATCATAATGTCGAGACGGTGCGACGGTTAACAGGCCCAGTGCGCCGAGGAGCGAAATACGATCGCTCGCTGCGGGTGCTTTCTGTAGTTAAAGAAATAAATCCAACTATCCCCACTAAATCGGGTTTGATGTTGGGACATGGAGAAACTATTGAAGAAGTTGTAGAAACCATGAGAGATTTAAGGGCAGTGGGATGCGATCGCCTGACTATTGGTCAGTATATGCGCCCCTCTCTAGAGCATCTACCAGTGCAAAAATACTGGACACCAGAGGAATTTGATGCGCTTAGCAGCGTAGCATGGAAAATAGGATTCAGCCACGTCCGTTCCGGGCCTCTGGTTCGTAGTTCTTACCATGCAGGTGAAGAGGGATGAGAGCAGGGGAGCAGCACTTCGGCTACGCTCAGTGACCGGGGAAGCAGGGGAGCAGCACTTCGGCTATGCTCAGTGACCGGGGAAGCAGGGGAGCAGAGAAAAATAACAATGCCCAATGCCCACTTGCCCTGAGCGAAGCCGAAGGGATGCCCCATGCCCAATTTCCAATTCAGCTACACAAATATTCTTAAAGAATCTAGCTAATTGGCACGCCTGTTTGGTATTTCTTAAAAAGTCCTGAAATTAGGAGAACGCTTATGACCGCTAAAAGCAAGAGTTCCGCAGTAGCCAACACTGGAGCTAAACCTCCCTACGCCTTTCGTACAGGTTGGGCAATACTGCTGCTAGCTATCAACTTTTTGGTAGCAGCTTATTACTTCCACATTATCGAATAATTTAGAAGTGGAATGGTGCTGCTCAAATCGTTCCTTTAAATAAACCTTTGGGACGAATGAGCAGCACCAAAATCATAATCAACAGTGCTACACCTTGTTTGTACTGAGAACCCAACCAGATAGTACTAACTTCTTGGACAATACCAATAATAAAAGCTGCAATGATTGCTCCGTAAGGATTCCCAATTCCACCTAAAATCACGGAAGCGAACAAGGGTAAAATCAAAAACCACCCCATATTCGGGCGTACAGCTGTAATCAACCCGTACATACTGCCACCCAAGGAAGTGAATGTACCAGCTATCAGCCAAGTCCAGAAGATAACTTGGTCTACATTAATGCCAGAAACCCTAGCTAAATCTAAATCGTCAGCAACTGCTCGCATTGCTTTACCGATTTTAGTGTTTTGCAAAAGGTAGTGTAAGGCCAAAATTGCTAGTACTGCCAATCCTAATACCAACAATTGGTTTTGCGGCACTTTTACGCCCCAAATATCCAAAGCAGAGGTAACAGGCACATCATAATTTTGGTTTTTGCCGCCCCAGAGTAAAATGATACCATTGCGAAGGAATAAGGCCAGTCCAATGGAGATAATAATCAGCGTGGTGGAACTAGCACGGAGGTCACGCATCCTTGACCACAGCAATTTTTCTGACAATAGCATCATCACCACTGTTCCCACTGCTGCCAGAACCATTGATAGCCAAATATTTATGCCCACAGTATTTACTAGCAGGGTCAGATAAGCTCCTAAAGTGAGAAAATCACCGTGGGCAAAGTTGGATAACCGTAAAATTCCGTAGGTAAGAGTCAGTCCTACTGCTGCTAGAGCAATAATACTCCCTACTGCAATCCCATTGACAATTAGTTGAATGATTTGTATGTCCATAGTTTTAACTAGATAAGTTGCTCTCAATAAATTTTAGGTAAGTGATTTTACAGAACATTTTTGGCAAGACACAAGTTACAATAGGCACTATAAATTATGTTTTATAAACAACAAAAAACTGTGAGTTAATATACATGGAATCCTTATTCACATTTTTATGTGACACCAAATTTGTTCAGCGGTCTAGTTGACCATGCAGCAGTATTCAAGCTTACCAGAACAGAACTCACAGATAGATGCAACGCCAACACCTTTAATAAAAATCCAGCAACTTCGCACGGAGCTATGGCTGGAGCGCAGTCTCAACCAGTTGCAAAGTCGCCTGAATGATTGCCTACTTGGTGCTGGTAACACAGGTTTACAGGTAAAGAAAGCCACAGAAATGGAAATTTTCCAAATTGTGGTGCAGGAACTCGACATTGCTTTGAATAATAGTAGAGTAGCGATCGCACTGTTTCAACCAGAAAAAACAGTTGCTAAAGTTTGCTGTGTTTCTTGTTCCCCATCCCCAAATTTGCAATGTCCATTTGTAGAGGTAATGCCCAAAAAAGCAAAACATCTACCCTTGAGATTGCAAGATTTGATCAAACTCAAAGATTTGCAGCAACTGGAGAATCAACAACCACCCAATGCTTGGCGTTTAACTGATGCTGCTGACGGTATTATGGGCTGGATAATTGTTACCACAGCGTCCCCCAGTTCTAATTGCGAAACCATCACAGCTTTAGAAACTCAACTGCGATCGCAATTAATCACAAAATCTGCCCAGCACTGTATTAATGCAATCACACAACTCAAGCAAATACAATTTTGGCAACAACGCTCAGAGCGACTAGACGAATTTAATCAAGATCTAGAGCGCACCAATCAACTTAAAAACCAGTTTTTGGCAAATACTAGTCACGAAATTCGTACACCGCTAAGTTCCATTATCGGTTTTACCCAGTTGCTCTTAGCTCAAGGCTACGAACCAAGTCGAGAACGCCACCAAGAATATTTAAATATAATTCAGTCTAGCGGCAAGCATTTGTTAGCCCTAATCAACGATATTTTAGATCTCTCCAAAATTGAAGCTAACCAGTTAGAAGTGCAGTGGGAAATTGTGAACGTGCCAGATCTGTGCCGTAATGTTTTGGCACTGGTAAAAGAAAAAGCCGCTAACAAGGGTTTGAAACTTTGCTTAGAACTAGACCCTGATATTACAACCGTGGTTGCTGACTCCTTACGGCTCAAGCAAATGCTGTTGAATTTACTATTTAATGCCCTTAAGTTTACCAGCACAGGCACTATTGGCTTACGAGTCGTCAACAAAGGTTTATTTATACATTTTATAGTTTGGGATACAGGTATTGGTATTTCTCAAGAAGACCAGGCGCAACTGTTTCAACCTTATTTCCAAATTGCCAACTCTGTAGCAAATCGCAGTGAAGGTACTGGTTTAGGCTTACTGGTAACTCGGAAGCTTGCTGAAATTCATAATGGTTACGTAGAGTTAGAATCTGAAGTTAATCACGGTTCACGTTTTACCATCATTCTTCCTCTGACACCTTTTAAAGAAGTGGTAGAAAATGAAATAGAAATAATAGAGACAGTAGAGAGAGTAACTAGTTACTCTTTAGAGATTTTACTAGTTGAAGATGATTTACCCAATGGCCAATTGATGCAAAGCTATCTGAGTAAATTGGGATATCAGGTGACTTGGGTAAATAACGCCATCGAAATGTGGAAAGCTCTCACACAGATAAACCCAACCGTCATTTTAATGGATGTACAACTGCCAGATGAAAATGGACTCAATCTGGTGCAAAAACTGCGAGAAAATCAGCAGTATTGCCAAATTCCGGTAATTGCTCAAACAGCAATGGCAATGAAAGGCGATCGCGAAACTTGTTTAGCTGCTGGAGTCAATGACTATATTTCTAAACCTATTGACTTACGACTGTTAGCCAGTTTGGTTGCAAAGTATAGTCAATCACCAAAACTCAATGCATAAGTAGATAAAGCTTTATTTACCGTCAAAAATAAATTTTTAGCTAGTTGTAAAAAGCCACATATTGTTTTTATTTCCAACTTATTTGTGGGAATACTAAACGAAATACTGAATCTATATATGGCGCTTTTACACAATTTTACTCAGATATTTTTACGCAATAACTCTCAAAAAGGCTCTGGCATCGCTCCATCTGTCATCAACCAACAAATTATAGTGGTGAAGCCATCAGCAAAACCAAAAACTCTAGCCGAATTAGAACAAGAAATAGCAGCACAAGTTCAGGTTAAATGTGCTGGGTAGCCTCTATAGTCAACTGACTGTTCCCAAATAATGACTAAGATAGATTTATGGGGTGCTAGGAGATTCTGCCAGAATTAAAAAATCATGTTAACAGAAAAATTTCAACAATTAAAAGCTTTATTTGCAGAAATGGAGCAGGCTTTAATTGCCTACTCTGGGGGTGTTGATAGTACTTTGGTGGCTAAGATTGCTTATGATGTGTTAGGCGATCGCGCCTTGGCAATCACAGCGGTTTCTCCTTCGTTATTACCCGAAGAGTTGGAAGATGCCAAAATTCAAGCCGCAACCATTGGGATTTCTCATCAAATTGTTCAAACTCACGAAATGGACAATCCCAATTACACTTCTAACCCCGTCAATCGCTGTTATTTTTGCAAAAGTGAATTGCACGATACTCTCAAACCTTTAGCTTGGGAGTTGGGTTATCCTTATGTGGTAGATGGGGTGAACGCCGATGATTTGCACGATTATCGGCCAGGGATTCAAGCAGCTAAAGAAAGAGGTGCGCGATCGCCTTTAGCAGAAGTTGGGGTTACTAAAGCCGAAGTTCGTCAACTTTCACAACAATTAGGATTACCTTGGTGGGACAAACCCGCCCAACCTTGTCTCAGTTCCCGCTTTCCTTATGGTGAAGAGATTACTGTAGCCAAGTTGCAACGAGTAGGGAGGGCAGAAATTTATCTGCGAAAACTGGGTTGGCAGAATTTACGTGTGCGTTCTGAAGGTGATACAGCACGCATTGAATTACCGCCAGAACAAATTAAAGATTTTGTACTGATGACTGATTTGCAAACAATAGTTTCGGCATTTCAAAAGTTGGGATTTATTTATGTAACTCTCGATTTAGAAGGTTATCGTAGCGGTAAATTAAATCAGGTTTTGCATCAAGAAGTCTTGAACGTTAAATAATTTCAGCTTCCACAGAGACAAGAAAGCAACCGTTAATCTTCCAGGTATCATCTGGCTGTTTTTCCATCAAATATAAAGCTCTCAGGGGAACCCCATGAGGGCTAAGTAGCAATACTGACTGAGCTATATTGCCTTGGATGGTTGTAATCTTTTCAAAGAATACAGAACGAGGACGATACACGGCTGGGTAGCTGATTCTAACCATCTGGATAAACTTTTCAGCAGTCAAAAATTGCTCCTGGATTCCAGGACTAGCGAAAGCAAAAGCACCTTGAGCATCGTCCTTTTGAAAGGCTGCTAATTGGCGTTCAATTACAAAACGTATGGCGACGGAATCACTATCAGTAACTTTCATAAATTTAAACTGCGATCGCTCAATTTTCTCGCTGTGTGAGCTTAATTTCTTCCTGCTGTAGTGCTGAGCGCCAAACATCATACCCATCTTGAGATAGATGCAAGCCATCTGTGGTTAACTCTAGACGCAAATTTCCGTCAAAATCTGTAAACCAACTATAGATATTTAGATAGTTAGCTCCTTCTTGCTTGGCAATCAGAGCCAGTTGTATATTGAGACGGCGAATGCGGCTATTAGGAATTTTTGTGAGGCGAGTAGGCAGAATTGATTGAACAATAATTTTAGTTTTTGGATGACTTTGCCGTAGACTGCGGATAATTCGGCGGTGATTACGCAAAATGGTGTCATCACTAACACCTTTTAGTAAGTCGTTAATCCCAGCCATAACGTAAATTACATCTGGCCGTGTGGCCGAAAATGCTCCTAATCTTTTTAAAATTCCCCCAGAAGTATCTCCAGATATGCCCTGATTTAGCCACAATTTCCCAGTAGGCAATTTTTGTGTGGGAAACCACAGACTCAAAGAATCACCAACTAAGATACTGAGATGATTTTCACCTTGACCTTGGGTGATGGCTTTAGCTTCCAAAACTAACAAACTTTTCCAGTCCTCATAAGTGAGTTGACGTTTATTGACTGACTCCCACGATGATTGCACACTATCGTCATCCATGCGTGTATAAATCTGTCCTGTTTTCAGAGCTGCCAATCTTTGGTAGTAAAGTTGATTGCCGGATGTCAGTGAGATGTGAGGCTGTTGGTAGCTGGGGTTAAGTAATGGCTCTATTGGCTCTGATAATTCTTGGCGATTAAATTCTGGTAAAGAGGCATCGGAACTGGGGATATTTGTCTGAGCTGCTGTTGTTTGCCAAGTATCTGGGGGTAAAAACACCTGCCCACTAAATTCTGGTAAGGAGATATCAAAGTTGAGGACATGTTGCTGCGCTACTGTTGGTTGCGAATTATTTTGTAAATCTGACAGGAATTTAGTACTTTCTGGGATGATAATCGACACCTGTGGAAGAGCCGATGTTGGTAATGCTAATCCTGTTAACAAACTTGCTGCCAACAGATAAGGGTCCCTCATCGCTTTGTTTATCCTCTACTTACTACTTTTTCTTATGACAGTATCAATTACCTGTGTTCGGGAAATTTTTACTACTGCTAAGTTATTATTTTTATTTAAACCGTATAGCTCTGTAAAGCGGGTTAACAAGATTATGTTTGACAATTTACAATTTCTTTAAAGCATATTTTTACCGATAGTCGGCAAATTTTGCTAGTTAAGATATTTTGTTGAAAGCACTAACTTGATCAAGACCGTAACTCAGCAGCTTTTTTGCTGTCGATGTTATTAGGATAATGAATATCTAAAAACCTGCAAATCTGATCTAGATTTAGTTTAGAATTTTCCTTGTTGTTGTATGACTGACTGGAAAGCCAAAAATGTCTGAAGAATTTTCTGCTGAAATTAGCTCGCGCATCTGCAAACACATGAACGAAGATCATGCTGATGCGGTAGTTCTTTATGCCCAAGCTTTTGGCGGTGTAACAAATGCAACAGCATCACAGATACGTTCAATTGATTCTCAGGGAATGGATTTAACGGCACAAGTAAACGAAGAAGTTATACCAGTTCGTATTCAGTTTGATCATGTTTTAGCAGATGCAGAAGATGCTCACCAAACTTTAATTGCAATGATGAAACAGGCGCGGGTTAAGACAAAGTAGAAATTGCTTAATCTTCCGCCCGCAATAACCAAAAGCCACTGTAAGTCATCCCAGAATCATCAGGTTGCACCAACAAAAAATGCAACCCCTGGCTTTGCTGTTTTCGTTGTTCATAAACTTTAGCAGCAGCAGTAACCTCTGAATCTTCAAAAGTCGCCACAATCCACCTATCTACCAATCCAGCTTCTAAAATTAAGCCGTCAGGCGCACCAGCTATGTAGTTTACAGCTACAGGGCGTACCGAAGCGAACCATTGAGCTAAACGCATTGACTGCCGTCCACCATAAATTACTATACCTGGAACGGGCAATGTTGATGCTAATCCTAAATTAATGGGTTGCAGAAATTCGGGCATGGATAAAATTGGAATTGGACGTTGTGCAAATACATCCACTAGTTCACCCGCTTGGAGTGTAGCAAAGCGCCATTTTTCCCCCCACAAATTTTCTGGTAATGGTATTGGGGGTGGTTTATCTAGGGTTAAAGGATATTGTTTTTCTTGCAACCACTGTTTCAAGGTCAAAGTGCGACGGGTAGGTTCGACATTAATACCTAAATTTCGCCCTGCAACCTGAATTAAACTCAAAGACTGGGGACGAAACACCTGAATTATATCTGGGAAGTTTTCACCAGCTGCTAGCTGAAGTTGAGTAGTAACCCAATCTGAGTTTGCTGCTGACTGGGGACAGGTAGCTGCATACTCAAAGTTACGAGTTGCGTCACAAATTAACAACTGCCATAAAATTTGTTCAGAATCCTGTAACGGACTGCGATAAAAATCAGCTTGCCAAATTTTCATATTTTTTGCCTCACGCAGAGACGCAGAGACGCAGAGACGCAGAGACGCAGGGAAGAATGCAAGAGTATCTAAAATTAATTAACTTTTATGTGAGTTTATTTTTGGTTTTGGTGACGGTTCACCCAGTGTACTGCCTCAAGTGCAGAAGTGATACGTAAAGGCACTTCAGAAATGCGGACTTCTCCTGTAGTGGGATTTGTCACTTTAAGGAACTGCATGGACTAGCCATTAATTCGCTGCTTAACGACACGTAACAATTTGTAATCTTTCCACGAGCCAATTTCGACTGCGTTCATGCGTTCCAATAAACTCGCAAAATCTATCTTATTGATTGATTTAAGTGTATTTTCTAACTTTCACTAGTCTAACACCACAATTATAAGCCAAATCTGCTATTAAATAATTTTCTATTGAAAATTTAGAGAAATTAACTATAAGATTCTTCAGCTTTTCAGCAGTGTTGGACTGAATTTCTTGGTTAAATGAAGAACAAAGTAGGACTTACGCAAAATTATGAAAAAACGAACCACAAAGAACACGAAGGACACGTTCGCGCAGCGTCTCGCAGAGAAGTTAAGAGGGTTTCACAGAGTTATTGCGTAAGTCCTGCAAAGAAAAGATAATAAATATAAAAATAACCCAAGGTATGTTTACACCTGGAGTAAAATATTACAAAGGAAGCAGTAATTTGTTAAGATAACATTAATATTGTGAATAACCCCTCTTTGTAGATTGGAATAAGCTGTTTAATAAAAATTAAAAGCAGCGAGGGATTATTATTTTATAGACTGACGGATATAATACTATTAAGGATTTATAGTCAGGACTTACGCAGTTGGTCATTGCTGTTTGAGTGTAAAGAAGTGAAGATGAAGTACGTTATTTTAGCCCCAATACTCGGCTATCATCAAACAGCTTATTTGAGTTTTTGAGATCTAGACAAAAAGTTATGTATCATTACCAAAATTATCAAAAGATGACTTGCACAAATAGCAACGCTGAAGGTGATGAATACAGGTAGATTCAGCCTTTTGATTAAAATTACTGTTCCAAAACTAAAAATTATACTAGCCATAAAAGCTAATAAATTTTTACTCACAATATTCTCCTAGTCATTAAGTTATTCAGACTTAATTTACTAATAAGGTATTGCTTGAGATAAATACAGTAAACAAGGTAACTGACAAAGCTATTTATGAAGTTTATTTAGATTAGTTTAATCTTCACTAAATTTTTCCCAAAGCGATCGCATGATGACGGATGTGATCTGCAATAAAACTAGCGATAAAATAATAACTGTGGTCATAGCCGTCTTGGTAACGCAAGGTAAGGGGCTGTTTGACAGCGATACAAGCCTCCTCAAACACCTCTGGTAGCAATTGTTCAGCTAAAAATTTATCAGCAGTCCCTTGGTCAATCAAAATCGGGCTGTGATATTGTGTGTGCTTAATTAATTCACTAGCATCATAACCACGCCAAGTTTCTTGATTAATTCCTAAATAACGACTAAAAGCCTTTTGACCCCAAGGACAACGCATAGGTGCAGTGATAGGTGCAAAAGCAGATACCGATTTGTAAAATTGCGGGTTTCTCAAAGCACAAACTAGCGCCCCATGTCCGCCCATCGAATGACCGAAAATGCTTTGTTTGTCTGGTTGTATGGGAAAGTTAGCAGCAATTAAAGCAGGTAATTCTTGGACGACATAACTATACATTTGGTAGTGCGATCGCCACGGTTTTTCTGTAGCATCAACATAGAAGCTTGCACCTGTACCAAAATCCCACTCGTCATCTTCACCTACAATCTCGGTATTACGAGGGCTAGTATCTGGCGCAACTAACATTAAGCCGTATTCAGCCGCGTAGCGTTGCGCCCCTGCCTTTGCCATAAAATTTTCTTCAGTGCAAGTCAAACCAGAAAGGAAATAGAGAACTGGTACTGATTGTTGAGTGGCTTGTGGTGGTTGATAAACGGCAAAGCGCATCTCACCGTTACAGGTAGAAGAAAGATGAGAGTAAAAGCCGAGTTTGCCGCCAAAGCTTTGATATTCTGAAATCAGTTGAGGATTATTCATTTTTCAAGACATTCCCCCATTGGCTAGGATGCGATCGCATTTTGGGCATTTATAACTACTTTAGGGGAATTTCGATCCAGAACTCACAGCCGTTGCCTGGTTCAGAAACACACTTAATCTTACCGCCATGTTTTTCTACAATAATTTGGTAGCTAATAGATAGCCCTAAACCAGTACCTTGTCCAGGTTTTTTGGTAGTGAAAAAAGGTTCAAAAATACGCGATCGCAGATTCTCTGGAATCCCACAACCATTGTCAGCAATACAAATCAAAAGAGCATTTTTTTCTATAACTTCTGTACAAATACAAATTCTAGGATTCTCTATAATTTTTCCAGCAGTTAATGAATGTTCTATTGCATCAATAGAATTGTTAATAATATTCATAAATACTTGATTTATTTGAGCTGCGTAACAGCTTATTAAAGGCAATTCCCCATATTTTTTAACTACCTCAATAGCAGGATAATTAGTCTGCGGTTGCAGCCGATGTTGTAAAATTAGCAGCGTACTCTCAATACCTTCATGAAGGTTAACAGGCTTCATTCCTGCTTCGTCAAGTCGTGAAAAAGTGCGTAAAGACAACACTAATTCCTTAATGCGTTCTGCCCCCATCTCCATTGAAGTGAGAATTTTAGGTAAATCATCAGCAATAAAATCTAAATCTAGTTCTGTTGCTTGTTTTTTAATTTCTGCTTTTGGTAGGGGATAGTTTTTTTGGTAAAGACGCAATAATTTAAATAAATTTTCACTATGTTCATTAACATAAGTGATGTTGCCGTAAATGAAACTAATTGGATTGTTAATTTCATGTGCTATACCAGCAACTAATTGTCCTAAACCAGCCATTTTTTCACTTTGAATCAACTGAGTCTGAGTTTGCTGTAATTCTTTGAGAGTCTGGGTAATTTCTTCTTTTTGACGCTGAGTTTGTTCGAGTAATTCTGCTTGTTGGACTCCCACTCCTAGTTGAGTCCCAATCTGCACTAGCAAATCTACCTCATCTTCTTGCCAATCACGAGGTTCAGTATTCTGATACGCCGCTAGTAATCCCCAAAGTTTCTCACCCTGAAAAATTGGCACAATCATATATGCTCTAGCTACCATTGGCTCAAGCAGGGCAAAATGACTCAGAGAATAATCAATTTTATAAATATCCTTAATCACAAGAGTTTGACCGTTAGCAAAGTCTCCTCCTTGGGTTTTTTGCAAATAATCATCTGCGATCGCAGGTATAATATCCTCCACTGATGACCAATTTTGGGCTAATGACTCAGCCACAAATTCACCACTCCAATCAGGTCGAAAGCGATAAATTGTGACTCGATCAACTTCCAATAACCGTTGGACTTCTTTTGTACTAGTAGCAAAGATAGTTTTCAAATCAAGAGACTGACGAATTTTCTCTACTGTTGCAGCTAGGGTTTTCTCTCTTTGTGTTGCTTTGCGTTCTCGTTCGGCAGCTTTAGCTAGTTGTTCAGCTTGCATCTGCATCTGTTTCAAAGATTCAGCTTGCTGTAATGCAACCCCCAGTTGTACCCCCACTTGCGCTAACAAATTAATTTCCTCGTCTTGCCAATAACGAGGCTGGGAGTTTTGATAAGCTACTAACAATCCCCAAAGTTTTTCACCTTGGGAGATGGGTACAAATACTTCATGACGCGCATACTTACCTGCTTGCGTTCCTTGCAAAAACAGGCGTTCTGTTACAGGTTGGGGTTTAACTACTGGTGTCCAGCCATCAATAATAGAATCAGCGACAAATTCACCACTCCAGTCAGGATAAAAACGGTAAATTGCCACTCGTTCTACTTCCAATAGCCGCCGTACTTCTTGAGTAGTGGTATTAAAAATAGTATCAATGTCAAGAGACCGACGAATTTTATCTACAGTGTTTACCAACGCTCTTTGTCGTTCTGCGGCTTTGCTAATCTCTGCGGCTTGAGCTTGTGTCTGTTGTAAAAACTCCGCTTGCTGCAAGGCTACACCTAGTTGAATGCCAACTTGAGTCAGTAAGTAGATTTCATCTTCTTGCCAATCACGGCTTTCGGTGTTTTGGTAAACTGCTAGTAAGCCCCAGAGTTTTTGACTGTGGTAAATGGCAATAATTATATAAGCTTTGGCTTGATAGCTTTCTAAGACTTTAATGTAGCACTTGCTAAAGCCTGTATTGTAAATATCATTACAAACACGATATACTTCACATCTACTAAAGTAACCACCTTCTGTATCTTGTAAGTAGGTATCGGCTACTGGAGGTACAGCTAAATCTTTGACACTACATTCGCTAACGTTTTCTAGTAATTCAGGTTGCTGTGACTGTTCATATATTAGAGAAGACCAACCTTCTGCTACTGATTCAAACACAAATTCACCACTCCAATCTGGATTGAAGCGATAGATAGCTACGCGATCTGCATTTAGCAATAACCTTAATTCTGCGGTGCTGATGCGGAAAATACTTTCCAAGTCTAGAGATTGACGGATTTTTTCAATAGTTTTGGCTATGGTTTTTTGCCATTCTGCTGCTTTTTCTCTGGCTGTTGCTTGTGCTAGTTGTGCTGATTGAAGTTTTACTTGTTCTAGATAATCTGCTTGCTGCAAAGCAACGGCCAGATGTTCAGCGATGAGTTGCACAAATTCAATTTCCGATGCTTCCCATTCTCTAGGAGCATCACACTGATGAATACATAGCAATCCCCATAAATCTTTACCTTTCATTAGGGGAGCTGCTACATTAGCACGAACTTGGAATCTTTCTAAAATCTGGACATGACAATCACTAGCATCAGCTTGATATATATCAGCCATTGCTTTAATCCGGCCTTGCTGATACAGTCCGGCAAACTCAGTAGCAAAGCAATGATCCCGCAGTTTAGCTGCTAGTGCGGAATTCCATTCTACTCCCACATCTTCGTAAATAAACTCCCCTTCCCATCCCAACTCAGGATAAAAACGAAATACACCAACTCGGTCAGTTTTCAAAAGCTGGCGTACTTCAGTGACTGTAATTTTGAAGATGGTGTCTATGTCTAGAGACTTACGAATTCGGGCAATTACTCCAGATAAGGCTTTTTGTTTCTCATCCTGATACTGGGTAAGTTTCATTTCTGACTGAGGTTGTTGTAGCTCTGAAGTCGGTTGTATGGGTTGTGCAGTAGGAGAGTTTTCCATTCCCAGTAGGACTTTAAAATATAGAAAGTCTTTTATTTCATAATTCCCTCAGGAACTCGAAAGCTAACACAATATTAATTTAATCTATCTGAGGTAATAAGCATCAACACTTAGGTAACTTCTAAGATGCTTTCTTTATCTAAGAATAGCTTGATACCCAATACCTACTAATTCATCAGCTTCCTTAGTTGCGAAATTGAAAGAGTGTAGTTATATTGTTGTTTGGACAATTCGCCTACATAGAGCGAGTATTGTCCTGCCTGCCAGTAACCAGACAGTTCTGGCTTAGTTTCGGAGTAACGATCTGCTAAAACACAGAAGCGACCTCCGGGGCCATCTATTAACATAGTTGGTTGTCCAGGACTATCTACTGTTAATCGCAAGTAAGGCAGTGATTGTTTAACCTGAATAATTTGACTGGGTGCATTAGGAATGTTACCACAATCGCTTGGAACGGAACCCCCAGATTTACCATTTAAAACTAATGGATCTGACTGTAATTTGGGATTAATTTGGACTGATGGTACTTCCGCGAAAATAGGCTTAGTAAGTGCCAAACTAATCACTAAGGCTGCGGGAACAACTGTAAACCGTTTATACGTCTTCATTTTAATTAATGCTCCCGACTATTTTTAGAGCAACATTAATATAAATAGTCTGATTTAATAGACGATGGCAATCCGCCTATGTTCCTTAGCGCGGAGTGTCAACGATATAGCATTTTAAACAGATAAATAGAGCGAACGCTATCGACTGGACGGGCATCGAAAGGTATCTTAATAGTAAAAGTACTGCCTTTACCGAATTTACTTTGTACATCTATACTGCCGTGGTGTGCCTGGACAATTGCTTGAGCGATCGCTAATCCTAATCCAGAACCGCCAGTGCTACGGGAGCGATCGCTATTGACGCGATAAAAGCGATCAAAAATTCGTGACAACTCTTGTTGAGGAATGCCAATCCCTGTATCTTCAATCTGAATTATAGTGTGATTATCGCTACGGTCTAAGTAAACAGTTACCTTTCCTCCTGATGGTGTGTATTGAATAGCATTAATAATTAAATTAGCAAACAGTCGATAAAGTTGATCTCCATTGCCGACAATATTCACAGGATCTGACACTTGTGCTTTCGATGTCAGTGTTACCCCTGCTGCGATCGCCAATGCTGCAAATTCTTCTATGAGGTCATCAATAATATCATTTAAACAGCAAATATCACGTTGCATTGACACAGTTTGACGATCTAAACGAGTTAACAGTAATAAATCTGTTATAAGAGTTGTGAGTCGTTGATTTTGACGTTGTATGCTTTGCAGAATCTCGCGTGCCTCTGCTTGATCTAATTGTGGTAAAAAAAGTGCTGATTCCACTGTTGCTTGTGTTGCTGCTAAAGGTGTCCGCAGCTCATGTGCAGCATCTGCTGTAAATTGCTGAATTTGTCTGTAGGACTTATAAATTGGTTGCATTGCTAATCCTGCTAGCCACCAACTAGCAAAACCAACTAAAGCTATAACAATTGGTGAACCTAATGCCAACGTGAGTTTCACAGCATCTAAATAACTACTAAAGTCTTCCAGACTTCGCCCTACTTGGATATATCCCCAATCGCTATTATTTTGCGTGTGCAATGTCAAAGAAATCTGGTGATAAAGCTTGCCTTTATTGTCTTTTAAGGTCTGCCATAATTTCTGATTAAATTCAGATGACAATGCTTTTGGATCAGAACCAGCGATCGCAAACAAACGCCCAGAATTATCAAAAAAACGTACATAATAGTGACCTTGATTGATCGCACTTAGAGTATGACGCTGTAAATTTGATGGCTCTGGAGTACATTTGTTTCCTACCACACAAATATTTGGTAGAAGGTCTTGTATAACTGGTTCCAAGCGACCAGGTTGCTGTAATTTTAGTTCAATACTATCGTGTAGTGTTCCGGCAACTGATTCTATTTCTCGGTCTAATGTTACCCAATGAGCATGAGCAATTGCTCTATAAATACCAAAGCCACATACACTTAAAATCAATGCCATAACAAAGGCATACCACAGTGTTAAATGTAGGCGTGTTGATTGAAACAGTTTATTTTGATTCATCGGTAAGGTTAAGACGATATCCCATACCATGAAAAGTTTCAATCATGTTCCCACAACCATTGTTAACTAGTTTGCGACGCAACAAACGTATTTGAGCTGCTACTACATTACTAATAGGTTCTGCATTAACTTCCCACAACTGATTGCGAATTTGTTCAGTAGTCACAATTTGGTTTGGATGTTTCATAAAATACTCTAGTAACTGAAATTCTTTATTAGTAAGAGAAACCTCTTGTTTATTTTCACCAGCATTTTTACTGACAACTATATTATTACCGTAGTCCAAAGTCAGCTTACCTACTGTTAATTCCTGCGGCTGAAATTGAGGCGATCGCCTTTGCAAAGCACGCAACCGCGCTAATAATTCTGCCATACCAAATGGCTTTACCAAGTAGTCATCTGCACCTGCATCTAAACCAGCTACTTTATCTTCCATACTGTCTTTTGCTGTCAGCATCAACACAGGTAAAGGATTTTTGTGGTAGCGTAGTCGCTTGCATAACTCTAATCCTGATATTCCAGGTAGCATCCAATCAAAAATAGCTAGTGTATATTGTGTCCAGCTATTTTCTAAATATGCCCATGCATCATTACCATCAACTACCCAATCAATCAAATACTTCTGTTGGGTAAGAGTTCGCTTAATTGCAGTACCTAAATCTGGTTCATCTTCGACTAGTAACACTCTCATAGAGTACACCTATCAAGATTAGATTATTGCACATCTACCCAGAAATCAGCAGTAACTATTTTGTCATTTCTGTTAAACTGTCCCCACATTTTATATTTTCCTGGTTTGGGAAAACTAGTTATAAAATGAATTTCATCGGTTGGAGTATTTTTGAGGGCATGAGCATGTATATAGTCCATTTCTGTTAATGGTGATGACTGCTTGAGGATGACTAAATGCCCTCTTTCTCCTAAATAAGGTTTCAAGTCTTTTGGCGATTGGTTACTAGCTGCATCTTGTAAATTGAAAATTATATGAACTTCTTGCCCAGCTTTGATTGTGGGTTGAGACAATTTGAGATTAACTTTAGTATTACCAAAAGTTTTAGAGTTAGCTAAATCAATTTTTGGCGTAGCTGGTGGTTGTCCTATAACTTGTGCTTTTAACACTGAAATCTGTTCTGCTTTTCCTGCTACTTTGTAATCACTGAAAAGTGTATAACCGCTTGGTTCAGGAAAATCAGCTTGAACTTCAAAGCGTCCCTTGCGTTTATATATAGGATGAATATGTTGAAAAGATTGTAGGTCATCACTAACTACAATTAAGTGCATTAGTTTTTCTTGGAATTGGTCAAAGTTAGCAATTGCTTTACCTTCTTGATCTTTGACATCAATTGCCAACGGTACAGGTATTCCGGGAGTAATTTTGCTGGGAAGAGTTATCTTAGCAATTGTATTTGCTGGTTCTAATTTGGAACGATTATTGTGGGAATGCTCCATATTATGACCGTCGTCAGGATTATCTTCGGTGTTTTGCATTTGGGAATCACCCATGTTATGACCTGCATGAGGATTCGCATTACTCTGGTTGGTGGGATTAGTGTTTGGTGTTTCTCCAGATTGGACTTGTGAGGCGCAACCTTGAGTAATTACAAAGGTTGAACTAATAACTAGTGCAGTAAACAAACGCTTCATTTTGATGAAAATATTATTGGTGTGTAAAACTCTATTAATTAGCGATTAAAATTAAAACGCCCGTTTACTTTTTCGCCTTGAATATCTGCGTTAATTTTCACTTGATACTGACCAGACGCTTTTTCATTTAGTAAAGCAGTATAGTGTTTATCTTTAGTATCATAGGTGAGAGGAATTGTCTTTTGTTTGCCATCAGGTAGCTGAACTTGAGCTGTTACTTTGGCGTTAGGTACTGTTTGGTGGTTGTCACCTTTTTGCAGGTATAAATCCATGTGAGTTGCACTTGCTTCTTTTTCAGGAACAAATTCTAGATGATAAATTCCTGTCTCTACAACTTGACCGCCTTTAGATTCACCATGTTCGTTATTTATTTTAGCAGCAGGTGAAGCAGCAGTGGTTGGCGATCCAGAACCTGAGTTAGAAGTTACTGAACTATTATTATCTGTACTAGCAGTTTGATTGCCATCACTACAAGCGCCTAAAAATAATAGTCCGAAACTTGCTAAAAGGACAAAACTGAAATTTAGATATTGCCTTGAATGATTCTTCATTTGAAAACTAATTAATCTCCGTTTTTTAGGAACTATTTTATCCAAAAACATTGCATGTTTTTAAGCAAAATTTGTGCTAATACTAAGTATTACAAATAAAAATGAAATTAAGATGAAATTTCTCAACTAAGTAGTTCAGCCAAAATGAAGAGTGAATAATGAAGAGTGAATAAGGTTTAGGCTTGAATTGCTAATGTTCCCATCATTCCCAAATCTTCATGGTCGAGAATATGGCAATGATAAACAGTTGTACCTGTAAAATCTCGAAAAGGAATGCGAATGCGAACTGTTTCACCTCTAGGTACTAAAACTGTATCTTTCCAAGTGGGGTAGAGTTCAGGCTGTCCGTTGCGACTAATGACTTGAAAGTGATTAACATGGAGATGAAAAGGATGATCCATCACTCCTGTATTGACGATCTCCCAATCTTCTACTGTATCTAATTTTACTTGCATATCGATGCGTTCACGAAGTGACTCCGAAGGAGTATCGCTCTTAAAAGGCTGACCGTTAATAAGAAAGACCATACCCATACCAGACATACCATGATTAAGTTCAAAGCGACTGTTTGTCACCCAATTTTACCCAATGAAAAAAAGCAATCTAAAACGTTTCTTCAAACTGCTAAGTATTTGCAACTAGAGGGTGAACCAGACTGGTCAGAAAAAATTGATCAGTATTTGTATAGAGAAACCCTTTCTGACAATGATTGAAGTTTTCTTATACGATCGCACTGCCAAAAAACTTGCTACACCTGAAAACGGAAATTTTGACAAATGCGATCGCAGATTAGTTATTACTCAACTAAACGTGATATTACCAGTGAACACTCGCTGCGCTGGGCCAGTCATGTAAATCCTTTGGTCTACTTCTGACCATTCAATTTCTAAGAGACCACCCGGTAATTCTACAGTCGCTGTGCGATCGCATTTTCCGGTCAACACACCAGCCACCAAAGCAGCACAAGCACCTGTTCCACAAGCCAATGTAATTCCTGCACCGCGTTCCCATACCCGCATTTTCAGATAATCCCGACGCACTACTTGCATAAATTCAGTATTTGTACGTTGAGGAAAAGCTGAGTGATGCTCAAACTGAGTGCCTATGCTTTCCAAAGGAATTGCAGCCACATCTGTCACAAAGGTAATACAGTGAGGATTGCCCATACTGACACAGGTAACTTCCCAAGTTTGTCCTGCAACTTCTAGCGGCTGATTAATTACTTTTTCTTCAGCGGGTGCAATGGTAGTGGGAATTTCTTTAGCTAGTAGCCTGGGTAAACCCATATCTACCTTTACTTGACCATCAGGCATTAATTGGGGCGTAATCGTACCAGCTAGAGTATGAATGCGATATGAATCTTGATTGCGGGATTCACCCTCTAAATCTGCCAAAAATCCAGCCAAACAGCGAATGCCATTACCACACATTTCCGGTTCTGAGCCATCGGAGTTAAAAATTCGCATGGTGTAGTCAGTGCTATTTTCTCCTGGTAAGGCAAAAATCACACCATCAGCACCGATACCAAAGTGGCGATCGCACAACTTGATTGCTTGCTCTGGAGTCAGCACTGGCATAGATGACGAGCGATTGTCAATTAAAATGAAGTCGTTTCCTAAACCGTGATACTTAGTAAATTCGATTGCCATTTTCTCTATGATGAATTATCAATGATTAGGGCATTGGGCATTGGGCATTAGTTATTCCCCTTGTCTCCCTGCTCCCCTGCTTCTTCTAGTCCCTAATTTATACATATATCATTACCAAAAATGCATACAACTGAATTTGATACGACGCTACCTAGTATCCGGCAATTGCAAAACCTGATTAAACAAGCAGTAGTGGTAGAGTTAAAACTGCTAACAGGCGATCTGCTCACAGGTAAGGTTGCATGGCAAGATCCAAATTGTGTGTGTATTGTAGATGAAAAAAATCAGCAAACCACGATTTGGAAACAAGCGATCGCTTACTTACAGCCTAAAAGTTAGTATTTATCCGTAGGCATAATCTCTTTGAGGGATTGTGGCTCAACAGCTTTCACCTTTGGCATAAATAGAGGCACTTTGTTATCGGCAGCAAACAATGGTTGTAGTTGGTTTAAACTTGGCAAGTTACCGCATAACAGCAATTGGTCATTAGTCCGTATATCGATTTTGCGCTCAGGAAAACGGATAAACTTGCCATCTCGCCGCATCGCCTGCACCTTTACCTCAGATTCCTCGTGGATATTTAAAGCTCCAAGGGTTTGGCCAAGAATTGGCGAATCAGGATTGACTGTAATCCACTGACAAGCGCTATTTTCTCCAGGAACAGCCACCTGTCCTTTGGTGAAGACTTCCAAAGCAGCTATTTCTTCGGTTGCTCCTACTACCAGCAGGCGATCGCCCTCTTCTAATTTAGTTTGAGCGTTAGGATAATCTATTTCCTCGCCGCTAGTACGACGAATTGCCATCAAACTTACCCCTGTTAAATATCGTATATCCGCTTCTTCTAAGCTCATGCCAATTAAGGGTGAAGCGGATGGTAAGGAATACCAACGGCGATTGAGATCGCGGGTTGCTTGTCGTAAATCACGGGAAACCTCTGATGCGGAACGTTCTGGCCGCAAATCTAAATAATGATCGTTGCGAATTTGCTGCATTTCTTGCTGTACTACTGTTGGCGACAAGCCTAAGCCAGTTAACAGATAAGTTGCCATTTCTATACTGGCTTCAAATTCTGGTTGTACAACTTCCCTAGCGCCCAATTGGTAAAGCACTTCAATATTTTTATCTTGGGTAGCACGGACAACCAAATCTAATTCTGGGTGCAATTCTAAAGCCCGTTTCAAGCAAAGACGAATGCTCATGGGGTCAGGAAGAGTAATGGCCATGCCTTTGGCATAGTTTACCCCAGCGGTTTCGAGAACATGGAAACTCACACCGTTGCCATAAACATAAGGCACACCAGCCTCACGCAACTGCTGGATTCTTCTTTCTGATTGGTCGATAACCACTACAGGTAAGTTATGTTGGTGCAACAACCGCACCAAATTTCTGCCCACTCGTCCATAACCGCAAACTACGACATGATCTTTCGATGGTAAATCTTCGGATACATCACGTGCTTGACCTTCTCCAGCTAAATATGGTTTTAGCCAAGGCATTGATTCAGCGAAGTTAAATAAAAACGGTACTAACCGCAGCACAAAAGGGGTAATTATTAGTGTGACTGCTGTGGTTCCCAAAATTAATAGATATATTCTGCGGGAAACCAACCCCAGGACTTGCCCTTCACTGGCCAGAACAAAGGAAAATTCTCCAATTTGAGCTAATCCTAATCCAGCGATTAAGGCTGTTTTCAAAGGATAGCGAAACAGCATCACCAAGGGCGTAATAATTAAAAATTTTCCCACGAAAACTATTGCCACTAGCCCTAAAATCAATTCCAGGTTGTTCCACAAAAATACTGGATCAATTAACATGCCAATGGCAGCAAAAAATAAACTAGCAAAAATATCTCGTAGTGGCTCTACATAAGTGAGGGTTTGATCGGCATACTCTACTTCCGAAATCATCAAACCGGCCACAAACGCCCCCATTTCAATCGACAGCCCCAAATACTCAGTCAAAAGGGCAATGCCTAAACACAACGTTACTACACCGAGTAAAAATAGTTCTCGGCTTTCGGTGCGGGCTAGCAATCTTAATAAAGGGGGTATGAGCCAAATTCCCGCTGCTACTGCACCTGCGGCAAATAAACCAATCCGCAGCAGCGCTGTCAGTATTGTTATACCAATGGTTTCTGCTGGTTGATTCAGGGCTGGTAAGACTGCGATCATCAGTCCCAAAGCCAAGTCCTGCACTACCAAAATGCCCAACATGACTTGCCCGTGGGGGGTTTCAGTTTCATTGCGTTCTATCAAGCATTTCAGGACAACTGCTGTAGAAGACAAGGACAAAATTGACCCCAAAAATACACCCTTTGCTGGTAAAGTTCCCCAGGCTCCCGTAAGTCCGCATACTAAAACGGTGATCGAAATCGTCAGGGCAATTTGTAGCCCACCTCCTCCCAAAGCGATCGCTTTGACTTTTTTCAGTTCTGCAAAGGAAAATTCCACTCCCAAAGCAAACAATAAAAAGGCGACCCCAAACTGAGCTAGAGTTTCCACTTGAATAACTTCTTTAATCAGCCCCAGTCCGGTTGGGCCGACAATCATCCCGCCGATGAGATACCCCAGCAGCACGGGTTGGCGTAACAGCGACGCTAACAGCCCACCACAGGCAGCGACGGCGAGAACTACAACTAAATCAACAATTAGTCTAAAATCTTCTTGCACAAGCTTTTTAAATAACTATCAAGACCTCATAAACTCAGGATACAAAGTTTTATCTATCTGGGGGTGGGTTGTTGGTTAAGGGACTGCAAAATTTGTATGTAGCTCTTGGGAAACCTGCTGTTTCTGTCATTTAGATTTATCAGAGATAAAATTTGAACCAACAGTAGAACAATTGCGAAGCTTTTACTGGATGTTGGTGGGAGAGACAATAGAAATAGAAATTTATCCCAATGGAGAGGTAGTTACAAAATGACACAACCCAACTTTGTGGATATGACGGATGCTGAGTTACGAGCTTACGTATTACAGAATCCCGATAATACTGAAGCGTTTCACGCATACGTTGATCGCTTGCACGCAGCCAATCCAAATCCACAGCTAATGTCAATTGAAGAGGCTGAGGCTGAATTAGAGAAGAGAGTCAACCAAGGTCAAAGATAGCGGTAAGCATCCTAATCAAAAGCGATCGCCTTCCCAAACAAAATCCAAGAATGTCGTTTTAATTCTGGACAGGAGTTTCCAGAACATTAATATCTATCAAAGGTGTGAGGTTAAAGCCTTGCTCAATTAATCGATTTTGAATGGCTCTTGTGAGGCGATCGCTAATTTCTTGATCTGATTGTGTAACTCCCTGGCTACGCTGCACATAAACAACACACAATAAAGTATTTTGTCCTTTGATATCAGCACGAGTAAAGCGGACATTTGACTCAACTAATTGTACTAAACCCTTACCAGATCAATTAATTCATCACAGTCCTGAGCTTCAATTTGTGATAAGTTCTTTCCACCGTGAGATTTAGCAAGGTCTAGAACTGCTTTTCCGTGTCCTCTAGACACCTGAATAATTAGCTGACGCATATTTCCTCTTTTCAGCTAACCATCTCATGTTGCTAAGACCAGGCTCTCTAACTAGAGAAATATTTTGGGTAATTGCAGTTTACTAGTACCGCTGCGCGGAAGTCAAAAGACTTATGTTATCAGCTTTTTTACTATTTTTAATGGTCTGCTTATTTCCACCGTGCTGTCTAGTCTGCGATCGCCCACCTAACATAAGGACGAGAACCTAATATGGCGCGAGTGCTAAATTCCGAAGGGTTACTAGGAGTATCCTTGGGTAAATCTACGCGGAACAAAACTTGACCATTTTGGAACCGCAGACGATATGGCAATTCTTTGTGAATAGCTCGACCAACGCAGGAAGTATAAGCTTGCTTTAAGGGTGCTGTATATTCTACAAACTTTTTGCCAGTGGATTTTAACTTGGCAGTACCTGCAATTGGGTAAGTATCAGCAATTACAGTATGTTCTCCACCACCTTCGTAGTAACGAAAATTTGTCCAAACACCTATTGTTTTGGGACAATTACCTTTTTGAATTTCTACACTGAGCAAAGTATTTGGCACAGTTGTTGGCAGCTTTGGTTTTTGGATTTCAGCAAATGCAACTATAGGTGCTGTAACAAATAGAGGACATACAATTCCACAAAAGGTGATGATTCGTGCCAAATTTTTCATCATGAAGTTTGTAAAATTTCAAATATTTTAAGAAAGTTGACTGTTATATTTTTGTGAAAGTGCCATATCATTTGTAAACTATTGTGTTTTTAGCTATAGGTATGGCAAAAAAATAGCCATAAATACTGTTAGAAAATGGGAAAATAAAGTTAAGCGATGCTTAATTTCAGCATTACTGGACTATTTGCTCAGGACAAACAGCGAAACTTATCATGACTTCAACCGCCTCTTCAAAAACTCCAAAGTTACCAACTCAAACAATAGGAGCAAAAATTTTCCACATTGTTAATATTGTGAGCCTATTTTTGATGCTCACCAGTGGGCTACAAATTTACAATGCTAACCCTGTTTTTGGTGGACGCGCAGGTTTACACATTCCTCCCATATTTACATTGGGAGGTTGGTTGGCAGGAGGCAGACATTGGCATTTTGCAGCAATGTGGATCTTCTCGCTAAATCTTTTGTGGTATGGAATTTACGTTTTAATAACTCGACGTTGGCGACATCGTTTTGTAGGTGTCAACGACATCAAAGCATTACAAAAAACTCAAAACTCCCAACGTTTAATATATGCTTGGCATCGTATTGTTTACACCGCTATTATCCCTATCTTGCTCTTAGCTTTACTTACAGGTATAGGCATGTATAAACCTGCTCAATTTCCCTGGATTTTGGAAATGTTCGGCAGTTGGCAAGCCCTGCGAATTGTACACTTTGCCTCAGTACCAATGATTATTTCCTTTGTGATTATTCACTATTTATTAGGACGTAAAGCCGGAGGTGAGCAACTTACAGAGTCAATGTTTTGGTGAATGAATCATGATGGTAAGAGTTAATTGATTCTAACTTTAAAATACATAAAAAGTATGAGTTTTTTTGATAAATTGTACGATAATATTTTACGAAATCAAAGCCTACTTTTTGTAGGGCTTGATCCAAATCCAGAGATGATGCCTGTTCGTTACGAATCTCAAGATATCATCTCTAGTTTAGAAACGTGGTTGCAATTCATTATTACCGAAACTGCTGATTTCGTCTGTGCTTATAAGCCTACACTTGGCTTTTATGAAGCATTAGGGATTCCAGGATTAGAACTTCTGCAAAAAACTTTAGCAGCCGTCCCAAATCATATTCCAATTATTTTAGATGCGAAACATAGTGATTTAAATACTAGTACTGTCTTCGCTCGGACTGTGTTTACCCAATGGCAGGTAGACGCAATTACTCTGAGTCCTTATACGGGACAGGATCATGTTGCACCGTTTTTAGTTTATCCCGATAAAGCGGTATTTATTTTATGTTGTACTTCTAATCCAGGAGCAGAAGCTTTACAACAATATCCTACAAATGAATCCCCTCTTTATTTACAGGTAGTAAAAGAATCAAAAAACTGGGGAACCCCAGAACAAGTAGGTTTAGAAGTTGGGACTACAAATCCTGAGATTTTAGCACTGATTCGGGCGATCGCACCTGAACGAATTATCTTAGCGCGTAGTATTTGGGCTGAAGGCGGTAACTTGAACGATATTTTAGAAGCAGGTTTGAATAGTAACGGCGATGGTTTACTAATTCCTGTTCCTCAAGATATGTTGGCAAGTCCCCAATTATCTAAAGAGATTCAATCTTTACATGCAGAAATTAATCAAGCCAGAACCAAAATTATCAGTGATGCTTCTACCTGTTCTGTATGGTTGCCTGATGTTTGTTTGTTGAATCAACATCCCCAACATGATTTAATTTTGCAACTTTATGACCTTGGTTGCATTATGTTTGGTGAATTTGTGCAAGCATCAGGAGCTATATTTCCTTATTATATTGACTTACGCAAAATCATTTCTAATCCTCAAATTTTTAATCAAGTTCTCAGCGCTTATGAAAAGATTTTACAAGATCTAACTTTTGACCGATTAGCAGGTATTCCTTATGGTTCTTTACCAACTGCTACTGGTTTAGCTTTGCGTCTTCATTGTCCGATGATTTTTCCTCGAAAAGAAGTCAAAGCACATGGAACTCGTAGGGTAATTGAGGGAGATTTTCATCCTGGTGAAACAATAGTTGTGATTGATGATATTCTCATCAGTGGTAAAAGTGTCATCGAAGGTGCAGAAAAGTTACAATCAGCAGGGTTGAATATTCACGATATTGTAGTGTTTATTGACCATGAACAAGGAGTGAATAAGAGGTTATTAGACAAAGGCTATCGGGGTCATGCAGTTTTGACTATTTCGGAAATTATTAATACTTTGTATGAAGCAGGTAGGATTAATGAGGAGCAGTTTTCAGCTTTTGCAGAGGTTTAATACTCATTTATAGTTCATGAATCAAAACGAATCTGCCTCACGCAGAGGCGCAGCGAAAAGTTGTCATAGCGTAGCGGTAGCGAGTCTGCGAGCGTCGGAGGGTTTCCAACGCCAGTTGCTCATGGGGGAAACCCCCAAGACCGCAATGGCTCCTCCGTAACAAACTTTTCAAGACAGAGGCGCAGAGAAGCAGCGCTAAGGGAGGGTTTACCAACCCAGGCTACTGGTGCTGGCGTAGCGTATCCGCAGGATTCACCCGGAGGGAGACGCAAAAAGTAAGAGTTTAAAAGATGAAATTTTTGATATTCATATCTCTGTTCAGTAATAACTTTTTTAATTAATTATGAATTTGTCTCTAAGTCAATTACTTAAGTGGTTAATTTTTACGCTACTATTTCCTCTAATCTTTCTCAATGGTTGGCTAGCATTTCGTTTTTTCGCATTTTTTCAACCAATAGTGACAATCTTTGTGTTAGCAACTTTGTTAGCATTCATTTTAAATTACCCTGTTAAAGTTCTCCAGCACAAGAAAATTAAACGGGGCTATGCCGTAGGATTAGTTTTTATCTCAGCTGTAATGATTTTAGTTGCTTTAGGTATCACTTTATTGCCTATTGTGTTAGAGCAACTGAATGAAATGGCTAAAATATTTCCTCAGTGGATTGATTCTAGTAATCAAAAAGTCCAAGTTTTGGACGATTGGGCTGTTGGTCGCGGAATAAAAGTTAATTTCAGTCATATCATCAATCAAATAACAGAGCGACTACCTGATGAATTGCAGAATTGGGCTGATAATCTTGTCGGCATTATTATAGAAGCTATTGATAGCATATCTGATGCATTAATCACAATAGTTTTTACTTTTTATCTTTTATTAGATGGACCTAGACTTTGGGAAGGAATATTTAAAAAGTTACCTTGGAGTTTTGCTCAACAAGTTAGCTTGTCTATTCAAGAAAATTTCCAAAATTACTTGATTGGTCAGGTAACTTTGGCTTCCTTAATGGGATTTTCCCTAACATTTATTTTCTTACTGTTTAAGATTCAGTTTGCTTTAATATTTGGTTTGGGAATTGGGATTTTTAGCTTAATTCCCTTCGGTGATATTGTTAGTATTATTGTTATAACGTTAATAATAGCGTCACATAATTTCTGGTTAGCGCTGAAGATTTTAGTTATAGCTGTTATTATCGATCAACTAATTGACCAAGCGATCGCACCTCGTCTTTTAGGAAATTTGACAGGACTTAGACCTATATGGGTATTGACTGCCTTACTAGTAGGAACTTATCTCGGTGGGTTGTTGGGATTAGTAATTGCTGTACCTGTGGCTGGTTTTATTAAAGATGTCGCCGATGGTTTAGATAATTTTTCTCCATCTGGTTATTCTAATAAAACTGTTGAGAGCAAAGAAGCACCAGAGATGTTAACAAAGGAAT
>JBBSOP010000005.1:0-27995 GCA_038259655.1 Chroococcales cyanobacterium | reverse complement strand
ACATATTTTGGCTTTGTTATTATCAGCAAGTATCTCAAATCCCTATTTTATCGTATTGACTGGCTAGTTTTTGATGCTTTCATTTGCGTCCTATAAGCTAGACACAGCAAATCTTTGATAGTTTTCGGAGATGTCTAATTAAAAAAGATAGTGCATTGACTGGATGCGATCCTTTAACTAACACCGAACGAGATGCAGCAAGGGCAGCAAATGAGCAAGACGAAGAAATAAAGCCAAAAAAGCTTGCTAATATTGCCCGCTTTGGCCCACGCTTACCCAGCAGACGTGCCATTTGTGAACGAGTAATCAGTACTTGAATCCCCGCTGAGATGATATATCCAAACATCAATGCCCAAAAGGCTTTCCACAAAATCCCTGCGCTGGTTTTTAAGGCTTCAAATACTAGATCCATAGTTCTATTTCCCGACTTTACTTAGTTGATCCCGAATTGCTGAGGTTTTCTTGGTGATTTTACTTTTACAGCAATTGGGACAGTTGCAAAATCAGTCTTAATGCAGGTTTAAAGAAAACAACAAGGTATAGATTATCGATAGTAAAATTTATAATCTTTTAACAGGGTACTAATTTTCAGTCGAACTGCATGATATAAATATTCAGAATGTTTAGTAAGTTTTTTCATAACTTTTTGAGAAACTGAACTATAAGAGTTCTCAATTTTTTGCTGGGTTTCAAAGTAAATAAGCTTTGCATTGCGCTTTGATTGTCCTGATGCGATTCTAACTTTTTCAATCCTATCGTCGAAAAAGTCAAGTCCTTCCATCACATCATGCCTCACTGAAAAACCAGCTTTTGCAGCTGCTAATCCCATAGCATAAGCTGGATGTTTATGCAGACTATTTAATTCAGCATAAAATGCTAGTTTTTCCCAGTTTTTGAGAAACAGCACTTCTTTACCAGAATCTCGTGTTACCACAAATAAAAACTCATTGATCCATGTAATATCCTCAGTATCTATATTTAGATCTAACTTCCTAGCCATTTTTTTGAGCATTTCAAATTGTTGAATAACCCTTGCTGGCGGTGGATTTGTTTTATTAATTCGTTCTTGAAAATGCTTTAACATACTGGTACAACTTCTTGCTGTTATTCCAGGTAGCCATTGCTGATATTGTGGTACTGGGGCGCAGATTCGTACATCTGCATCAAGATACATACATGAATTAAACATTAATAAGGCTTTAGCAATGGCAAATCTGCGCTCATGATAATGTAAAACCCCTTGTCGATGATGTCCAAATACTAAAATGTTTTGATTTAATTTATATTCATCAAACTCTTGGGGTCTATCAGTATAAAGTATCACAGGGATATTCGGCGCAAATTTTTCTACATCATTGAGGAGATTTTTTACTAAAGCCCGATAAATCTTTCCAGCAGCATAGGTACAAAAGCAAAAGTTTCTTTCCTCTAAATCCATGTTGAAGATACTCCCGTTTTCAACTGTCAGCCTTTCACTGTTTAATATAGCGGTTTAGACCTGAGGGAGATAGAGGAAGCAACAATTAACCGCAGATGAACGAGATAGTGAACGAACTAAAGCAACTGCTGTACAGATACAGCAGATAACATGTAGAAGTTAATGAGTTGATAGAGATATACCATGCGAATACTAACTTTACTAGCATTATTGATTGCGATCGCAGCTGTAACTTTCGCACTGCAAAACTCAGCCCCCGTGGCAGTACAATTTTTAGTGTGGCGATCGCTAGACTTGTCAATGGCGCTAATACTTCTAATTACCTTTAGTTTTGGAGTATTATTTGGCATTCTCGTCTCATTACCTCCAGCCATCAAAGGTATGAGAAAAAGATCTAAACTTATGCAAAAAATCGAACAACAGAGCTACGATATTGAAGAACTCAATCGTCAACTTTCACAAGCAACCCATCAACTCCCATCTACACCACCACAACACTATTTACCTGAAGATGTATCGTTAAACTCTGCTTTAGATGGTTCTATTGATTAACAAATTTTTAGAAATGTTTGTGACAGCAAAAATTGTTAAAAAAGCATGATTTATTGAGCGAGTTTATCCTTAAAGTTGCGATATTTCAGCTTAATGTTACCGACTTTTTTGTTGAAAAAACTTGTGCTATTTTTTTGCAGATTCATTAGCAAACTGGGATGCCTAAAACTTTTAGGTCTTTTTTCTGGTGACTTTAAGTAGCGATAATGTAAAAACACATCTTGGTATGGAATATTCATATCTTCACCGAGGCAAAGTTGAGTAAAAGTTGATGCACCTATACTCATGTAGTGTAGATATGTCAACCGACGTTCTTGGTCGTACAAAACGTTATCTACCAGATCAAATTTAGAAGACCAATGACTACCAGTCGCCCTTTCCAAGTCATGATAAGCAAAGTTATAGTATGAGATGCCACTTTGCAATACCATATAGTTAAATAAAGATTGGTCTGGCCCCCCTAAAGCCATAGCCTCGGCTTCACCAGCCTTTAATCTTTCGAGGAGATTTGCTAACATTTCCTGAGAGAAAATATGTTTTTTGGTCGCAAACCAACCTGCACAAAACACTTTATTTTGCAAGTTTTTCTCAGTGAAAATCTGGTGCAAAAGCTCTTGTGGAGCATCAAAAATATATTTTAAATCCGACTTATATTGAAAATCATGTACTACCCAATCAAAGCTATCTAACTTTTCATAAATGTAGTCAATAGGACTCATTAATAAAGTATCGGCATCAAAATAAATAAATTTATCAAAGGAACCATCTAAACCACAAAGTTTACGGTGCATTGGTAGACGATAAAGTTCTGATAAGCCGCGTTTTCGCCAATTTGTTTGCGCTCTGGGGTAATTTTTCCATACTTGGGTGGCAAAGTCATCCCAATAAGCTATGGAATCAGAATTTTCAAATAGGGTGACATTGTTTCTACAGGCAATTTCTGCCCGTACTTTATCTAACCGTTCATCGTAAGGAATTACACAAACAGGAATTTCTCTACCAGCATTAACTTCGATGCTGTTAAGCAAAGCGACTAATTGGTCATAGACAACATCGTTAGCTAGGGTGTAAATACCATTGAACATGGGGATACTCCTAATATCAAGTACGGGCAACAATAAAGGGAAATAAACGGCGAGTCAGTTTAGGTACAAAGGCCAATCTACCTTCATGTAGATAACGATAGTGTTCCCACAATTCCCAATAAGGGCTACCTGTTTTCATCCGCGTTCCAGCCCAGTGAAGATATTTTAGGGGCTGTCCTCGGTCATAAAGCACATATTCTCGCTGCTGGAAATTTCGAGAACCAGCCCAGCTACCAGCGCCTCCCCCTGGAATTTTGACGAGATTGCCACGTTGAGCAATCAGTTTGAGAACGAGATAATTTAAAATTGGTTGGTCTGTGACTCCTTCAGAAAAATCAAAGTACTCACGATGCGAAGCACATTCACACAAAGCATCATCCATTTGTTGTTCGGTAATAATGCCCTTTTTTGAAGCCCAAAAACCACTGTTAAAAACGTCTTCTAGTTGCTTATCTGTAAAAATTTGCTGCTCTTTTACCAGAGGTGAAAAAATATTTCGCAGCTTATCGTTAGCATGATGATAATCACAACAGAAGAAGTCAACTTCTACAAGTTTGTCTAAATTGTCGGCAATTTTCTCAAAAACTACAATATCTGTATCGATATAAATAAATTCATCTAAAGGGCCAAACCATGCGACTAGCTTACGCATTTTGTTAGGTAAGGCTAAAAAATCTCGATCAAAAATTTCTCCGATACGATTGGTAAATTTCTCAATTAGTTGGAGGTCAGGAAAAATTTGGACGTTATGTAAAGTTGCCAGCGTATCTAAAACTTTGTGATAATTTTCGTTAAATGGGATGAGATAAACTGGAACTTCTGTGTCGTAACAGCGAATACTATTAAGTAGTGCGATCGCATTATCAATTACACGGTCATTAGCAACTATATAAATTCCCCGATTCATAAATTATCCTTAGTTAATAAAGTGGAGTTTCTTTAAAGCTCTAGTTAGCAAACTTGGTGGTGGAGCATTATAAGGTTTAGCAGGATTTTTAAAGATCGGACGCTTATTTGGTTCGTGGAGATAACGATAATAAAGAAATAAATCACGATAAGGAAAATCAATATTATGTCCAGCACATACTGCTTGATTAACTCTCGGAGGAATACCAATATAATGAATGTAAGTTAATCGATTATCTTGGTCATACAAAATTCTGTCTTTTTCTTGAAAATGCTCAGAAGTTACAGAGCATCCAGTTATTTGATCACTTGGTAAATAATGAGCCAAGTTATAAACATGTATACCCGATCTCATAAACATATAGTTGAGAACTGGCTGATCTCCGGTGGGATAAAGTACTTCTTGTTCACCTGCTTTGAGATAAGATGATAATTTGGCTATTTTATCTTCAGGGAATAGACCTTTTTTCGAGGCGTAAAACCCCGAACAAAATATTTCTTTTTGAATACGTTCTTGATCAAAAACTTGGAATAACTTAGATGATTTGACGTTATAAACTTTATCTGGGTGTTTAAACTGAAAATCATAAACTACACAATCATATTCATTTAATTTTTCAAAAATAAAGTCTAGTGAGTTCATCACTAGAGTATCAGCATCCATATAAATAAAGTTATCAAATGGGCCCTCAAAGGCACAAAATCGTCGATGTCCACCATAAATTCGGTATTTTTCTCTGTTCATGCTAGCAGGACTAGCCTCTAACATAAATTGATCCCAGCGATTGATTGAATCTTGATTATCGTAAATAAATACGTTAGGACGCTGAGATATTTCGTCAGAGATGCGCTGCATTTGCTCATCAAAAGGATAGATGCAAACAGGAATTTCGGTTCCTAATATTGCATCAATGCTGTTAAGCAAAGCCACGAGTTGATCAAAAACATAATCATTGCCAAGAGTGCAAATACCATTCATAATTTATGAGTGTTTATCAACAAAGTTTGATAGCCAGTTTAAAAGATTCAGTTTGTGTAAAATGATTTGACGTGCTTCCGCGATCGCATCTTTGGCAGCATACCAAGCATCAGGCGTAGCAGTCACTTCTTGAATATAAGCAACACCTTTGGCATCTAAGCTGGGTAAGCGCAAAAAACTACCAGGTGGTAATAATTTATCAGCCGCTGAACCACCATAATAAATTGGCAGACACCATGCTAGCAGCGCATCCCACATTTTCTCACTGACATACCAATTATTTTCGGCATAGTTTTCAATTGCGAGATTGTAATAATAAGGAGCCATGCCATACCATTTGTTACCCAATTCCCCAGACTTTTTTGCCCATTCTGGTAAGTCGCGTCCATACAAATCAAATTTAATCTTGCTGGATTGCAGCAATTCTAAAAAGTCTAATCTTTGACGATGATTTGCTGTGCGGTTAATTCCAGAAGTAATCCAACTACAATCAGCAACTTTTTTGGGTGGTGGCATTTCATTTAACTCTCGAAATGAGTTGTTGTGATACCAAATTGCCGGCATATAGTCAGGAATTGGCACAAAATCATCAGGGCCAGAAATATAACTGGAATATTTTTGTGCTTCTTGGTAATTGTGTTTATTGATTTCGATTACTTCATTTAATGGTGGCTCTCGCAAAAGATAAATTACCCGTTCTGGAGGCACACCACGTAGAAGAGAATTAATATTGATTTGTGGTTTTTGCTGTTTACGACGTAATTTATCCCATAAAGATTGAGGCTGGGGAGGTTTAGGAAAATCAAATTGATACATTAGCAAAAAATCTGGTTTGGGCGCGATCGCTTGCATTTGCATACTGCCCCAAACGCCAAATTGATCAGGGGTTTGTTGCCATAACCAATCGGCTCTTTGATCAAGACTTCGATAGCTACTAATCATTCCCACGGTTTTTCGATTCATTTGATTCAATTGTCAGTTGTAATCATAGATGGACGTAAAGATTCATCGACATAACTAATAATTCTTTCAGCTCGATTTTCCCAAGAAAACTGCTTGACAAATTCAATAATTTCTGCATATCCGTCTACTTTGCGAGGATAATTTTCTAAAACCCATTGCAGTGCTTCTGCAAATTTATGGGGATTATCTGGTTCACACCAAGCTGCGATCGCCTGAGTATTTTTAAACTCAGTTAACGAAGGAATTTCTGTAGCTACAATCGGATTTCCAGAGGCTAAATAATCAAACAATTTCATCGGAGAAGTAAAAGTTGCCGCTTTACCCGAACAATGAGGATGAGCTAAAATATCCGCTGCTTGCAGCAAAGATGCTAACTCATCATGCAAAATATAGCCTAAAAATAAAATATTATTAACTTGTTTTTCTTTGGCTAATTGCTGATAATGTTCTACCTCTGTCGGTTTACCACCTGCACAGACAAACTGCACATTTGGCATTTGACTAGCAACATCAATTAAGATATCAATACCTTTAAATTTTTGTAACGCCCCTGCATAAACTACTAAATATTTTTGGTCATTTTTAAGTAGTTTTTGCCGCCATGTTATGGCTTTTTGTGGCTGTCTAATTATGAATGATTTATTATAACCATTGTGCAGCTTAATTAGTTTTTCCGGTGGCATTCCATGTTCAATCATGCTATCTCGGACTGTATCGGCAACTGTCACAGCAACTTGAAATAGGGGATGATTGACAATTTCTGGTTCAAATTTTTTGTCTTCGTGGTGATGATGTTCGTAAATTGCTGGGATACCATTTTTAATTGCCGCTTTCACAAAATTCCAGTTCCAAGCATGAACAAGTTTAGTTGTAGATAAAATATGAAATGGAAAATAATATTTTGTGGTGATGGTGTTTGAGTTGGTAAGTTTACTTTTGTAATAATCAATCGGCCAAGGCATTGGTAGAGTTGCGATTTTTAATTTGTCTTGGAGATTATAATATTTGATGAGGTTTTCGGGTACTTTTCGGGGTTGAAAAGGACGTAATAAATTAATGGGATTAAGTGCTTGAATGCCTTGAGTAGGATATATCAATACAGTTGAATAACCTAAGTTTGCGGCTCCGTTGGCTGCATTTGCCGACTGGATTAAGTGAGCTTCTGGCTTGGGCAATTCTTCTGTAAGAAAGAAATTATAGTTTTTTTTATTCTTGATATTAATCATAATTTTAAACTTTAATAATACTCTCAAATTTTTCTAAATTATTAAGTAGATGAATTGCTGATTGATAAGCTTCTGCAATTAATGCATTTTCTTCTGGGGGAATTTCCATCAAGTTTTCAGCTATGGAATTAATAGAACTACGCATGGGTTTGAGATACTCTTGGAATTTAACAGCGAAGTGAGCAAAGTTTTGATAATGGGTAGTTCCATTGCGATTTGCACCTGAAAATGTTTGTAATTGTGTTTTCATTTGCAGGTTAACAATATCTTCTAAAACATCAATAGCATTGATAATGCTAAAGGCTGATTTGTAAGAATCTTCGATTAATTCTTGCCGTTCTTGGGAATTATCGACCATATCATCTAGTAATAAGAGTAGAAAACCAATCATGGAATTAAGCCGCGTCCTAATTTCGTGAGAGATGCGGACTAAGCTTTGTTGTTGTTTAATGGTAGCTTCCGCCCGATCGCCAAATTGCATTGAGTAGAGTCGGGAGTAGTAACCATTTTTTTGTAAAAGCTCGTCGTGAGTTCCTACCTCTACCACTTGTCCTTGATCTAATACAGCAATTTGATCGGCTTTTTGGACTGTTGAAAGGCGGTGAGCAATTACCAACGTTGTGCGATCGCGGCTTAAATCGTCGAGTGCAGCTTGGACTAAACGCTCAGAAACAGTATCTAAAGCGCTGGTAGCTTCATCTAAAATTAAAATATCTGGATTTTGTAGTAAAGCGCGGGCGATCGCTAATCTTTGTCTTTGTCCACCAGACAACATCACGCCGCGATCGCCAATTAAAGTATTAAATCCCTGTGGTAATTTGTTAATAAACTCATAAGCATTGGCTCGTTTTGCGGCTGAGATAATATCATCTTCAGTCGCATCAAGTCGTCCATAGGCGATGTTGTTTTTTACTGAGTCGTTGAACAAAAAGGTATCTTGACTGACAATTCCCATCTGGCTGCGTAAAGATATCAAATCGAAGTCGCGCAAATCCTTACCGTCGAGGGTAATACAGCCAGATAAAGGGTCATAAAATCTTGGTAACAAGTCTGCAAGGGTTGATTTACCAGCGCCAGAACTACCCACCAAAGCTAGAGTAGTGCCATGCGGTAAAAATAAGTCAACATCTTTGAGTACCAATTTTTCATGCCCAGGATAGGCAAAAGACAGAGAATTAAAATGTATTCCTTCTTGTAATTTTGTGTAGGGAAGCTCACCCCTACTCATGAATGGCTTATCATGACGATTTAAAAATTCAGTCACCAACTCTACACTAGTAGAGGTGTTGGCAAAGCTACTGCGAACAGAATTTAACTGAGAAATTAAAGGTAGCATCCGCAGCAAGATCAATAAATATGTCAGTAATACCGCGGAAAGAGAAGCAATTTGATTGGCAAAAAAGGTCTTACTTAAAAATACAATTAGTAATAAAGCGGTAATTCCCATCACCTCACTTAGAGGTGCGATCGCTTCGGAATTTATTTGAGATTGAAAGTCGGCTTGTTCGCGCTCGCGGATTAATGTCTTAATTCGCAGATATTCCCTTTCTTCGTTTCCTGTTGCTTTGACTAATCGAATCCCATTTAAAGTTTCCAGCACAGCAATTGAATATGCTTTAGACATATCACTAAGCTGCTTACCAAACTTTTTAGAACGAGAAATAGCATATTGATTTATTAATGTCACAAAAGACAGCAAAATTGTGGCTGCAATTGTTAACTGCCAAGAAATTGACAGCAACAATCCAATAAACACTAAAATTGTAATTCCTAATATAACTAACCTAATTGTATTACTTATGGCACTCGCAGCCCGACCTATTTCTCCACCCAGACGGTTGATTAAATCACCAACTTTCATCTTGGCATAATAATCTATATCAACTTCTAATAATAATTTTAATCCGGCTTCTCGGATATCCGAAGTCAACATTCTTGACAAAGAACTAGATACCAATGAACTTGTATAATTAGCCAAATTCTTCAAACAGATTGTCAAGATAATTGCCCCAGCCATCACTAAGATGCGGTAATTTTCTGGAATATTATCAAAGGGCTGCATAACAGATTTGATAATAGGAGGCGCGCCAGTTAAATTGACTTCCTGTCCGACAATTCTTAAAACTACTGGTACAATTAAAGCTGTGCTGACCCCATTAAATAAGGCTCCAGAAAATCCCAACAATATCGTTAGTAGAATCCAGCCTGGATAGGGTTTAGCAAATTTTAGTATTAGTTTCCTGGTAGACATGTAGTTAGATTACATTTTAATTAGTATTAACATTATTCTAGAGTTTATTGCTATATTCAGTTTTTGAATAAATCACAATAATGTAGATGTCTGATATTGAAATATTATAAATTGGAGATTGAAAGTCATCTAATTACAACTGAGCAATTAACAACTCTAATGTAGAAGCCATCGCCTCAATGCTATATTTTTCTATACATCTTTCTCTAGATTTTTTGCCTCGTTCGTTAGCTAAATCTAAATCCTGAAATATCAAATTAATTTGTTCGGCAATTTGTTCAGGTTTAGCAGGTTCAACTAAATAACCAGTGTTGCCTAAGATTTCGGGTATATCTCCAACTTGCGTTGATAATACAGGTTTAGCCATTGCCATCCCATCTGTCAACTTTAAAGGAAATTGGGCGCGAGCAGTCAAATTATCTCGCTGAGGAACGACTACGATATGAGCTGCTGCTACCACATCAGGCATCGTTTCTACAGGACATTTTGGTAATTTAATAATCCAATGTCCCCATTTTTGAATCAGGCGATCGTCATAATCATCATAAGGACTACCACCTACAATTACTAGTCTTAAATCTGGCTGATTCAACTGATCTAAAGCTATTAGAACATCTTCAACTCCTTTATGTGGTCGTGGTGCGCCAGGAAACATCAAAACTCGATATTCAGAAAGACCATAACGCTTTCTGCTTTCATCAGAATCATATTTATGGGGATCAAACATGGTAGTATCTTTGCCATTAGGCACGTAAACACCACCAAAACGTTCTTGCAGAAATTGAGTATCTATGGTGATGGCATTGGCACGATTTACTAAACTTTCCATCCACTTAAGGTAAAACGGATGATCGGGAAATCTTAATGCACCATCTTTTTTAAATATATCTCTATATAATTGCTTCGGATTTGGCCGATATTTCCAGTCATCACCTCCATACCAACTAAGTTCCCAATCATCCATATCTAAAATTAAAGGACGACTACTACTGAATTTTTTAATTAAAGATAAACCAAAACTTGTAGGTTTAGGTTTAACTGCATAAATAATATCTCCATCTAACTTATTTAAAACTTTTTGGGCTGTTAGAAAAAACTCAGGATATTTTTTACCGTCAATGGAAATAATCGAGGTGTTAGCTGGAGGAATAGCATAGAGTTCTTTACCGAATAATAATCCTACAACTTCTACTTGATAGTTGAGCTTGTTTAATACTTGACCTAATAAAAATGCTCGAATTGCACCTCCTCCAGATAAATCACTTACAACTAACGAAACTTTAGTTTTCATTATCTTTACTCACTATGGCTATGATAATTCACCTCTTATACAGCTTTGGTTTGATTCTTTAATCCAGAAAAAATAGAGATAAGTTTTTTCAAACGTGGCCCTCTATATTGTTCATAAAGTAAAGATTGAGGAATAACTAGCCTCATTGCATAAATAATTTTAATCAAAATATGATAATTAATTTTAATATTTTTATTTAATAAATAAAAAGGAGACTGAAGCATTTTTATAAGTCTATCGAAACTCTTTTTATCTTTTTCTTTAATTGCTTCTTTAATTAAAAAAGTAATCCCAGTTTGGCAGAAGGGAAGCAAATCTTGATGCTTTTTAGCAACTGTTTCATATAAGATAGTGTAGTAATTTGTCATGTAAAACCAATTATTAGTTCTGTTAGACTCATGTTTTGTATAAAATGCTCCTACTATAGGTGTATATACAAAATTCACATCTGCGACTAAAAGATCTAATGTAAAATCTCTATCTTGGAGAGCCTTAAGACTCTCATCAAACATTTTTTTATTGAAAACGCTTCTGTGCATTAGTAGACATTGCTGGAGTAAGGGAAATGGAGAATCAGCTAAAAAATCAGGCAATAGCAAGCGTTGGATTAATTGTTCTTTTGTTAAAAAGGAAATGATATTAGTTTCTCGTTTAATAATATTTTGGTTGCTATCTAAATATACTCTTTCATAATCGCAGTACAATATCATATTTTCTACTGCTACATTGTTTAAATAGTTTAATTGAAATCTGGTTTTATCTTCATGAATCCAATCATCAGGATCTAAGCATTGAATCCACTCTCCTTGTGATTTATGGAAACCTAAATTTCTTGCAGATGACACTCCTCCGTTTTCTTTATAAAAATACTTGACTCGTGAATCTTGACTAACTAAATGTTCACTAACTTGACGAGTATTGTCAGTTGAGCCATCATCTATAATTAAACACTCTAAATCAGTTAATGTTTGGTTTAAAACGCTTGCAACACATTTTTCTAAATAGTTAGCTCGATTAAAGCAAGGTAAAATAAATGAAACTAATGGAGTCATAGATAATTTAGTCCTTTCAACAGACATAATCTTTAAAATTTACCCATTGTCAAATGCTTGATGATTATGCGATCGCTCATTGTTTATGTTAAAATATACAAAAGCTTATTAAAATATTTCTTGACCTCTCAATAACATAAAAAGCTATTAAATCAGATAGTTAAAGGCGAATATTGATATCGAGAAATATTTGTTTTTCTTAGTATATTGAAAGTAGAAAACGACACAATAAATTTAACTTCATATTTGTTTTTTACCTAGAGAAATTTCACTGATAAATCAAAACAGGTTTAGCTATTTTTTATTGTATTTTAAGTGTAAGTACGGTTGTATATTATCATAGCTAATGGTTAACAGATTAATATCACTATACTAAACAACCTATAAGTAGTTAATATAGCTAGTGCATCTAGTTTAATCACTCACTGAAGTATACAGTTGTAGAGCAATACCGAACATCTACTGATAAGAGAGGCAGAAGTAATGCAGGTAATCCGTCTAGCAGTACTTTCAGACAACTATATATTCTTGCTGCATGACCCTAAACAAAATATTGCCGCAGTTGTTGATCCAGCAGAAGCTGAACCAGTACTTAAACAGCTGACAGACTTGCAAGCAGAATTAGTAGCAATTTTCAACACCCACCACCATAGCGATCATGTAGGTGGTAATCGCCAGCTAATAGAAAAGTTTCCCCAAGTGACAGTTTACGGTGGAGCCGAAGATCAAGGCAGGATTCCTGGACAGCAGATATTTTTACAACAAGGCGATCGCGTCGAGTTTGGCGATCGCACAGCTGAAGTAATCTTTGTTCCCGGCCATACCCGCGCTCACATCGCTTACTACTTTCCTCCCAATACCTCCAGCGAACCAGGCGATTTATTTTGTGGCGATACTCTGTTTGCTGGAGGTTGCGGCCGCTTATTTGAAGGAACACCTACGCAAATGCTGGAATCTTTAAGTAAACTGCGGGCTTTACCAGATAATACTCGTGTCTGGTGCGCCCACGAGTACACTTTAAAAAATCTGCAATTTGCTCTGACTGTAGATAGTGAAAATATTGGTTTACAAAGGCGCTTTGATGAAGTGAAAACCTACCGCAGCCGAGGAGAAGCTACTATTCCTTCACTTTTGGGTGTAGAGAAAGACACTAATCCCTTCTTGCGTTGGGAGCAAGCATCATTACAGTCTGCTGCTAAAAGTAACGATCCAGTACAAACATTTGCCCGGATTCGGGGAATGAAAGATAGATTTTAGTCAATACGATATAAGGTAGGTTGGATTGACGTTAGGAAACCCAACATTCGCATTATTGTGTTGGGTTGCGCTTTGCTTAACCCAACCTACTTTTTTCTAGTCCCTTTTCGTACTACATACAGATTTTTGAAATATACAGTTATTTGCAGGATAACAACTAAGTTTTTTCATCCAGCAAGCAAAGATAACAGAGATATCAAAATAATCAGTGTTAATTTATACTATTTTCAATTTTGATAGTGGTTATACTGATTATTAGGTTCTACCTGGGAATTAGGAAGTGGCTTTGCCACTTCTTTTTATAAATGGGGTAGTTTACCAAAAAAGTAATCAAAAAACTAAAAAGCAGTTGAAGTTTACTTTTTAGTTTTTTAACTTAATTTTTATTAATCGTTAGACATTGACTCTCGCCATTTTTCGTGATTTTCTTTGATTTCTCCGTGACGCGATCGCACGAAGTTCCAAGTTCCCCACATTAGCGGTTTTTGTCTTTCTAGATGATTGATAAACTGCATAATGGGTTGATCTGCCTTGAGTGGAGTTTTCAAATCATACCGAATTGTTTGGAAAATCTTGATATCATCCTGGATAAAGTGGCTACCCACAATTTCAGTTAGCTTTAGCACAATTTGATTGTATAGCCAACCCAAAATTCCTTTACGTTTTTTAATTATTGCCCAAGTCTGAGCTTCTGTTTTTCCTCCTTCAAGGAGACGCATGGCATACATAATATGGATACGCAAAAAATCAACACCAATTGTCACCATGCCAATAGTGCCATACCAGTAACAAATACTACAGGTAACAGGACTTTTATAGAAGGGACGGATAAGTTTAATCAAAAAAGAATCTTCGCCGCTGTATGTAGTATTGCTAAAACTAATAGCATTATGATTTAGTTCCTGCTTCTCAAAAATAATTTCTGATAGCATCTTGTGAACTGTACTAAAGTGTTGAGCATCAATACCATTAATTGCTACTACATGAGGGTGACAATTCATCACCAACCGGGGGCCAAAAGTAACATCACAATCCTTATGTTCTAACTCAGGAAAAAACGGTAGAGGTTGTTGGGGAAATTCTCCAGTCCACACCCAAATCATGCCGTATTTTTCAGCAGTCGGCCATGTTTTTAACTTTATCGGTAACGGCTCATCTAAACAGGGGATATCAACACATATCCCTTCAGCATCAAACTTCCAACGATGGAATAAACAGCGTAATTCATTACCTTCAACTTTACCTTCGGCTAGGTGAGCGCCCATGTGTGGACAGTAGGCATCACAAGTAACTACTCTTCTATCTTTACCACGATAGACTACTAGTTCTCTGCCCAAAAGAGTCATAGATTTTACTTCACCCACCCGCAGATTTCGAGAAGGTATTACCCAATACCATCCCTCAATAAAACGCTCTGGGTTATTGAAAGTTTTAGGTTTACGGGATGAGATAAAAGTCTGCGAGTTGAAATTCATTTTTAAGGTTTCACTTGAAGTGAAGCGGTTGATCTAGAAGTAACATGAGAACTTGATAAAAACAGTTACTTTTAGTACTCAGAAGCTAAGATCCCCGACTTCTTTAAGAAGTCGGGGATCTTGTTGCTCACGATATGTAATAATAGTTACGAGAACTGGGAAATCTGCTATGTTAACTCAAAATGAAAAACCGCTTTTAATTGGTCAAGTAACAGATTTAAGTGGAATCCCCATCAGGACAATTCGCTATTACGAGAGTTTAGGTTTACTCCAATCATCAGGACGTACAGAGGGAGGTTTTCGCCAATTCTCATTTGATGTAATAACTAGGTTAGCCTTCATTAAAAGAGCGCAACACCTAGGTCTAAGCCTAGAAGAAATTGGAGAGATTCTTCAGGTTTATGACCAAGGGCAACCCCCATGTGGAGATATTAAAGAAAAACTGGAAGAAAAACTGTCACAAATTGATTACCAAATTAATCAACTATTAACTTTACGATCTGAAATTGGGGAATTACTTTGTGGCTGGAAATATATAGATAGTCAGCAAGCAGATACAATTTGTCCGATTATCCAGCCAACTAGTAAAGAATCAGTTACAAAAGCTTAATCTTTTACTTCCACAATTCCTCGAAACATATTCATCCCACAGGTAAATTGATATTCTCCTGATTTGAGGGGTGTAAACTCAATGGGGGTAACATGATTAAGAGCTAAATCTGAAGCAATTTGAAAGTCAGGTAGCAAAACTTTTTCTAGACAACTACTAGGATCGCGTCGCCAGAAATTAAGGCGCACAGGTAAACCTGCTTTGACAACCACACGAGCCGGCTGATAACCACCGTCTACTGTGATTGTCAATTCTTGAATACCTTGATTTGCTTGTGCTTGTTGTGCTGGCGATTTACTAAAAAGAAACCACCAAAGTTCTATACCAATTAATGCTAAACCACCGATCGCCACACCGGCTTTCAACGCCAAAGGTTGCTCAATCCGGCGAAATTGGCTAGTTGATGTTGATGAAGCGGGCTTTGCTGCTAATGCACTCGATGTAGTTCCTAAAAGCAGTCCTAAACCAGCAAGGCTTCCCAAAAGTGTTTTTTTGCTGAACATTGGCTAAACTCCTCTGCAACTATGAGGTGATCTTTGGTTGAAAATTACGCAATCTTAAGGCATTCGTGACAACAGAGACTGAAGATAAAGCCATCGCCGCCCCAGCAATAATCGGATTGAGTAACCAACCAAAAATCGGGAAAAGAATGCCAGCTGCAACAGGAATGCCGATGATATTGTAAATAAAGGCAAAAAACAGATTTTGCTGGATATTGCGGATAGTGGCGCGGCTAAGTTGAATTGCTGTGATAATTCCTTGCAAGTCTCCAGAAATTAGGGTGATATCGCTAGCTGCGATCGCCACATCTGTACCTGTCCCTATAGCAATTCCCACATCAGCTTGTGCTAGGGCTGGGGCATCATTTATACCATCACCCACCATCGCCACAAGGGATTTTTTCTGCTGTTTCAGCGTTCCTAATCCTTCTTGCTGGAGGGATTGAATAATTGCTGCTTTTTGGTCTGGGCGCACTTCTGGAAAGATTCGCTCAATCCCAACTTGTTGAGCGATCGCTTCCGCAGTTTTACGGTTATCACCAGTTAGCATTACTACTTCTAAACCTAACTTCTGTAATGTTTTGACTGCTGCGGCTGACGAAGGTTTGAGGGCATCAGCAATACCCATAACTCCTTGAATTTCCCCATCTACAGCAATCAAAATCACTGTTTTACCAGCGGCTTCCCAAGCGTCTTTGTATTGCTGGATTGCATCGGTATTAATTCCCAACTCGTTCATCCAACGTTGTGTACCAATTTGCACAAATCGCTCTGCAACCACGGCTTCAACACCACTACCGGCGTTAGCCTGAAAGTTCTGTGCTGCTGTTAAACTGACTTCTTGAGACTGGGCATACTTCACAACCGCTTCTGCTAAAGGATGCTCAGAATTGCGTTCGACTGAAGCCGCTAACTGTAAAAGCTTCATTTCATTACGATTGGCTGTACCATTAACAGCGATAAAATCGGTAACTGTGGGTTTCCCTTGAGTCAGAGTTCCAGTTTTATCAAGCACTATAGTCTGGATTTTGTGTGCTTGTTCTAAACTTTGAGCGCCCTTAATTAAAATGCCATTTTCTGCGCCTTTACCAGTTCCTACCATGACAGAAGTCGGAGTAGCCAAACCTAAAGCACAGGGACAAGCAATAATTAAGACACCCACCGTTGTAATTGTGGCGAGGGTAAAGTTACCCATGAAATTAAACCAAATTACAAAAGTAGCGATCGCAATAGCAATTACAACTGGTACAAACCATCCCGTAACTTGATCAGCCAACCGCTGAATTGGCGCTTTAGAGCCTTGGGCTTGTTGGACTAATTTGACAATTTGAGATAGGAATGTATCTTTTCCGACTCGTGTGACTCGAAACTGAAAACTACCAGTTTTGTTAATCGTCGCCCCAATCACTTCATCTCCGGGCTGCTTTTTGACTGCTAAACTTTCACCCGTAACCATTGCTTCATCTACTGTCGAAGTCCCTGTAACTACTTCGCCATCCACGGGAATTTTTTCACCAGGACGTACCAAAATTACATCGTTGACTTGAACTTCTGCAATGGGGATATCCATTTCCACACCATCGCGGATGACTCTAGCATCTCTAGCTTGCAGTCCGATAAGTTTGCGGATAGCTTCAGAAGTTTGTCCTTTAGCCCGATTTTCTAATAATCGTCCTAAAAGAATTAAAGTAACTACAGTTGCGGCGATTTCATAATACACATGAGGTTGTAAGCCTTGAGCAATAAAAAACCCAGGGAAAATAGTTACAAACAATGAATATAGATAAGCTGCACCTGTACCTAAAGCAATTAATGTGTCCATCGTCGCCGCACGACGTTTTAAAGCTTTCCAGCCATTACGGTAAAAAGCACCACCACACCAAAATTGCACAGGTGTTGTCAACGCCAACTGCACCCAAGGATTATGCAAAAAATTTGGAATTCGGGGCAAACTTAGGCCAGTCATCATAGGTAGCGACCCTAGCATCAGTACAATACTGATTACAGCCCCTACCACTACCTTTAAAGTGAGTTGACGCTGTTCTGCTTGGCGAGTCGCCTGTTCAACATCATCTTCTGGTGATAGCACTTCTTCCTGGAGTGCAGAAGATGAGTATCCCGCAGCATCAATAGCGGCTTGAATTTTTTCTAAATTAGTTCGCTGTTGATCGTAACTAATCGTCGCTTGTTCTGCTCCAAAGTTAACATTACAGTCAACGACTCCTGGAACCGAGCTAATTGCTTGTTCAATACTGTTGGCGCAAGAGGCGCAACTCATCCCTCGGAGTTTGAGTGTGAGATTATCCATAATAGGTGAACCCCTGTAACTGATTTGAGAAAAGAAATTTCCTCACCCCATGCAAATTTGGTAAATCAGGAAGGAGTGAGGTTAGATTCATAGATTAAGTTGCTGGATAACCAGCAGCAGCTAACGCATCTTTGATTGCTGTTGCTGAAACTTGAGTGTCTACGTTCACAAGCTTAGTTTTAGGATCAGCTTGAACGATCGCACTAGCATCAATTGTCTTGACTGCATTAGTAATGTTGTTTGCACAAGCAGAACAAGCCATGTTGGGAACTGTAAGTTGGAGTGTCATAGATTTACGTCCGATAAATGTCAGCAGTTGGCGATTTGATTTCTGCTGGAATTCGCCTTCAGTTTTATCCTAATCTCTCTAGTTAACTAGAGAGTCTAGGGATGTTTACAAATCTTAACTAAGTTTTAAGTCTGGCGAGCGCATTATCAATAACCGTGTATTTGAACAGGTTTAGTTAGAAAAGAACCAGAAAAAAGCGATCGCGTTCTCAAATAAGATCTCGTGAACCTTTGAACCTTCATGGCAAGCATCTTGTGTATGATGCATTTCGTTAAAATTAACAAGCACTCCGCGCTTTACTTAAAGAACGGGAAATTAATCCAGAGCAATTGTGACCGAATTTAATTTACAAGTCGAAGAAAATGGCGAACGCCTTGATCGCTATCTGGCCGAAGAACTACCAGATTTGTCCCGTTCTCGGATTCAACAATTAATTGAACAGGGTAATGTGCAACTCAATAGTAAAGTCTGCACAAGTAAAAAGATTAATGTCAAACTACGTGATCGCATTACTCTAGAAATCCCAGAAGTGCAACCTTTAAAACTGCAAGCAGAAAAAATCCCTCTAGATATCCTCTATGAAGACGACCAGCTAATCATTCTTAATAAACCCGCTGGCTTAGTCGTCCATCCAGCACCCGGTCATCCAGATGGTACATTAGTAAATGCTTTATTAGCACATTGTCCCAATCTTCCAGGAATTGGCGGAGTCCAACGTCCGGGAATTGTCCACCGATTAGATAAAGATACAACAGGAGCGATCGCTATTGCCAAAACAGATATTGCTTATCAAAGTCTGCAAGCTCAACTCCAAGCAAAAACTGCACGGCGAGAATATTTAGGCGTAGTTTACGGTGCGCCAAAAACCGAAAGTGGTATCATCGACTTACCCATTGGTCGCAATCCTCAAGACCGCAAAAAAATGGCAATTATCTCCATAGAAAAAGGCGGAAGATCTGCCGTCACTCATTGGCGAGTACAAGAACGCTTGGGTAACTATACATTAATTCATTTCCAACTAGAAACGGGACGCACCCATCAAATTCGTGTCCATAGTGCCAAAATCGGTCATCCTATTGTTGGCGATTCAGTTTATGGTTCTGGTCGTTCTGTAGGAGTAAATTTGCCAGGTCAAGCACTGCACGCTTGGCGATTAAAAGTGCAGCATCCCACATCAGAAAATGTCATCGAGGTAACAGCATCTCCTCCCCAAACATTTATAACTTTGCTGGAAGTTCTCCGCCGACGAAGTACTATTTGTTCTTAATCTTTAATAGACTTCTTGCATATAGCGGTTTTCTTATAAATGAAATACACCACTCTAGTAGTTAATCGCATTAAATTTGATTGGTGAACTCATTCTTAATTTTTCTTCCTTTGTGTGCTTTGCGTCCTTTGCGGTTCGTTCTTCTAACCTTACAAAATTAATGGGACAGACCACTAGTCCCTAGCCCCTTTTCCTTTGGGTTCAACTATTCCCTTGCAGAACGATATGCAGGAGCAGGGAAGAGAGCTTGAAATCCAGCCTGTCTCTCGCTTAAGGGTTCTGGCGCATAATTCAAAAGACTTTCAAAGTAAAAGAAAGCTACACCTAAACCGCGTCCTTGAGCAGCTAGCACTTGGGATTTAATTTGTCGGATAGGAATTGGGCGATTTCGTAACCCTGCCATAATCCCAACTCCAGTGGGAATTACTTGTTGAGCTTCTTGAATTTCTGAGCGAGAAATATTGGCGATAAAACTTTGCAAATCAGGACGATAAATTTGCACAATTAGCTCGTCTACAATATTCAGCCGCATCCAGGTGAGCCAATCTTGTAGTTGAAACTTGTAAGCAAAATTATAGTAATTAGGGGAAACGGAGAAAATCGCCTTGGGCTTCCTGGCTTTCACAGCTTGATTGAGTTGCACCATAAATGCTGTGATTTTATCTGCCCGCCAACGCACCCAATCAGGATCTTGGGGATTGGTGGGAGGACTTTTTTTGGTTTCTTGAGTGTACAAATCAACCGTGTATTTATCGTAGCCAAATTCATGAGGTAAACTCATGTGATCGTCAAACTGAATACCATCGACATCATATTGACTGACAGTTTCTATTACAAGACTGGTGATAAACTGCTGCACTTGTGGATGAAAGGGATTGAGCCACATCACCTCACCAGCGGCGCTGATGGAAATATCGCTACCGTCCCGTTTTTGCGTGAACCAATCTGGATGATTTAAAGCTAGTTCTGATGTTGGAGGAGCCATGAAACCAAACTCAAACCAGGGAATCACCAGCAGTCCCTGATGATGGGCTTGGTTAATCAAGTCTGCAAGAATATCATGACCATCTGAGCCTCGAAAGACAAAGGGTTGAATCTCTGCACGTTGCGCTACAACACTGGGATACATTACGTAGCCAGAGTTCCACACTACAGGATAGATTGTATTGAAGTTCATTTGCCGCAGTTGGCTGACAGCATTCTTAACTTTGGCACGATCCTTCATGATGTGGAGATCATTATTAGTCATCCAAACCCCGCGAATTTCTTGACGGGGTAGCTGTGCAGTAGCTGGAGTGAAGTTGCTCACCAACAATACCGTCATGAACGATATCAAAACGAGAAGCAAAAAAAAGTATTTGAACAATGACTGACGACAAGCAGCTACATGTCTACTTAGCCAACCTTGGGAAAGAAAACTTAATTTCATAGGTTTCAATAATGCGTTAGCTACGCAAATGTGCTGTTGCACGCTTTGATCAGGGAATCTACTAGCCATTAGTCTAAAAGCATTTATGCTTACTAGAGAACTGGTTAATTGCTGGTTGTTTTTCAATGCTGTACTGAATTTGCATCAGATCAACTCATGCAAATTCAGTACAGCAAGATAGCTGACGAAGTAAGTAGCTTATTAGTGCCTAATATGGCTGTAATTTCAGTAAGATGTTTATTTAGCCTTGAATAGAGCTATTTTTGGCGATCAGCAATCATTAATTTAGATTGTTTCAGTTCAGATTGTGTTTAGCGATCGCTGTTTCTGGGTTTAAATTTATTTATTGGGATTCTTTTTACCATCTTATAGGCTTTTTATATTGCTAATTCTCATCAATTATAAAAAATAAAAATATTGTAGTTCTCAAAAAGTTACCAATAATAACTTTTATAATTTTAAATTGCCTATGATATAAATTGACGAATCTAGACTGTTTGGAGCTACTATGCCAAAACGGATAGTTAAAGAAGTAAATAGTTGGTTTCAACGAGATAGAATTGTCAGTAATCTAGAAATTTTTCAAGATATTATTATTATCTCTCTATGTCTGGGTTTGTTTTGTGTAATGCTGATTCGACTAGGAGATATGTTTTTTTCGTTCTTGTATCCATTAGATTTACGGGAAGTCACATCTGATATTTTGTTTATTTTGATTTTGGTAGAATTATTTCGTCTGTTAATTGATTACTTACAAGCACAGCATATATCTGTAGGGGCAGCAGTAGAAATTACCATTGTTTCTGCTTTACGAGAAGTAATTTTACGTGGTGTACTCGAAATTCCTCGCGACCAAATTTTTGCGATATCCTTGTTTTTAGTAGTTTTAGCGGGGATTCTTGTTGTTTTACCTTTGATGTCACGCTTTTTTGAACATGATAAAGTTGTTCATCTTGAAACTACAGAAGCAGAAGCAGAGTTATTAGCGGAAGAACCCCTAACTAGGGAAAAAGTTACAAGTGACAAGGGATAGCAAAAAGAATTTTCATTGCCCCTTGTGAGTGTATATCATATCGTGTTCGGGTAAAGACTTATCATTAAGACCGCAGGGGGAGAAAGAGTTTTTAGGTTTTTGCACAGATACGGGATTCATAACTAATAAGCCGGACATCATATCATAGAGGATTTTCAAATATAAAATCTACCCTCAACGCCTTCTTTGTGAATTACGAAAAGTCAAGCCAATCTCAAGTCCCTCTTCCAGATTTAGGAGAGGGATTTAGGAGACAGCAAAGATTCATACAAGGAATCTATTAATTATTCCTCCAATGCCCTATTTTGCGGCTAGACAATAAACGATAAAGGTAATGAAAGATACATATAATAATAAAATGCAGTCTTTTGACTACTGTTTTAGCTGAGTCTTAGTGTACATTCCAAAATTAACTTTTGATTTACTAAGGAATAAGGCTGAATATCTAAAGCGCGCTTAAAAGCTTTAATAGCATCACCATAACATCCTAGTGCGGCATAACACAAACCCATACCATGAAGTGCGCCAAAATGTACTGGATTAATCTGGATGACCATCTGACAGTCTCCTAGCGATTGTTTATAATCACCCATGCTGTAGTAAAGAAAAGCACGCCGATTCCACGCTTCCGCAAAATCGGGTTGCTCTTTAATTAGGTCTGTCAACATCGTTTCGGCTTCATTCATTTCCCCAGCATCAAGTAACTTTTGACTCTGGTCAATTCTTTCTAAGCCGTAAATTCCCTTTTGCTGAAACCAGATGCGCCACAATTTCTTCGTTGCTTGCTCCCGGATTGCAACATTGGGGTTTTTCAAATCTTCAAGTAAAGAATTAATAGATAAAGAATCCATAAATTTGAAATTTGTAATTGTATCTTTGTATAAACCTATCAACTTTTGCAGAGAATCTACTAAGTCAATTTTAAAGACCTCTTTAAAATTCTCACACAACAATTGCGGATTAAGCAATCAATGTGTTATTTCTTGTATTAAGCAATACTATTAATACGAACCTCGACATATCAAGTCAGAAGTGATTGGTCATCAGGATACCAAACTTTTGAAAACCAAAACTGGCTATTGGTAGTTGACAAATACGTAGTAACTAATAGTTCATAAAAACATCACAAAAAGATCGATAATTATGCCCAAGCCAAATAGTGTTTCTAGGCATATTGTTCTCACGTCCCATCCCAGTCGCTCTGGGGCTAAGCCAATTCCCATTGAATGGGGAGCAGCCGAGCCGATGCAACGCGGCCCAGTAATTGCAACACTGGCTAACCAGACACATCGCAACGTCATTGGTACTCATTCTGGTAGTTATGCAATTTACCGGGCTTTAGCGGTTGCTAGCGGGGCTTTACAGTCCGATCATCGGGCAGATTTAACAAATACATCGCCTGTAGCACATATTGGTCCTCATCCCAGTTGGGCTGATCCAGAAAAGATTGTTTCTCTCGATCCTTTTGGAGCGATCGCATCTGAGGTATTTGCATCTTACTATCAGCAGGGCTACGATATCCGCCCGACGATCGCCATCACCCAAGCTCATATCAATATGCCAGAACTACTAGATGCTGTCAGCAAAGGACGCTTACAGGTGGATGGGCAGATTATGAAGCCCAACGGTGATTTAGTTGTCACCAAAGCAGCAATTGAGCCTGTTTGGTATTTACCCGGAGTTGCTAAACGCTTCGGTATCTTGGAAGCAGATTTGCGGCGGGCTTTATTTGAACAAACTGGGGGGATGTTCCCAGAACTGGTAACGCGATCGGATTTGGAGGTATTTCTACCGCCCATCGGGGGTTTAACGGTTTACATTGTCGGTGATCTAAGTGCAATTACAGATCCGTATAAACCCGTAGCTGTACGTGTCCACGACGAATGTAACGGTTCTGATGTGTTTGGTTCTGATATTTGTACCTGTCGCCCCTATTTAGCACATGGGATTGAGGTATGCGTGGAAACAGCACAGGCAGGTGGTGTAGGTGTAATTGTCTATTCCCGCAAAGAAGGTCGTGCTTTGGGCGAAGTAACGAAATTTTTAGTTTATAATGCTCGCAAGCGTCAAGAAGGAGGCGATCGCGCTGATGCTTACTTTGCTCGTACAGAATGCGTGGCGGGTGTGCAAGATATGCGTTTTCAAGAACTCATGCCGGATGTGTTGCATTGGTTGGGCATTACCCGCATTGACCGCATGGTATCAATGAGTAACATGAAATACAACGCGATTACAGAATCTGGAATTGAGATTGTGGAAAGAGTAGCAATTCCAGAAGACTTGATTCCTCAAGATGCACGGGTAGAAATTGAAGCGAAAAAAGCTGCCGGTTATTACACCACAGGAGATGTATTAGACGCAGATAGTTTAGCTGATCTGAAGGGGCGATCGCTAGAAGGATGAAGTATCCAATTTAGCCCTTTTTAACTTCTTGTCCTCTGTGCCTCTGCGGTTAAAAAATTACTTTTAAACCACAGAGACGCAGAGAACACAGAAAAAACTAGGTTGGGGAGCCACTGGGTCGTAGCAAGTGGCATTTAAGCGCAGCCCAACAAAGCAACGCAAATATTGGTTTTAATTTTGGGGTGTATCAAGAGTGGAAATAAGAATCACAGAGGCGAAAGATATGATTGCATATCTTCGTTCTCCAACTGCTATTAGAGAACGGTGTGGACAAGTATTTGCATGGGTTAATGCAGGTCACTCACGTCATTTTAGTTGTGATTTGACTCAGCTGGGAAGGGTAGCAGATTATGTAGTTGAGGTAATGCGTTGCGAATACCCAAATCTACAAATTCCCTTTCATAGTCGTTGGCGGCATTTTGAAGCCGGAAAGATACCAAGATTAGCCCAATTAGATACTCAGTTAACAGAAATTACGCCTTTAGAAAAAGCCGCAGCTAAGTTTGATTTAGCAATTATTAGTGTGTTGTTAGATGCTGGTGCAGGTGATAGTTGGCGTTATTATGAGCAGGAAACTGATTTAAATCTGGGGCGTTCTGAAGGATTGGCTATTGCTAGTTTCCAAATGTTTTGTCAAGGAACTTTTTCTAGTAATAGCTTACCTCAAGCTGATGCTATCAGGTTGCAAACATTAACAGAGGCAGAACTAGCTCAGGGGTTACAAGTAAATGCAGAAAATCCATTAGTAGGTATTTCTGGGCGATCGCAATTATTACAAAAATTAGGTCGGGTGTTAGTCTGTTCACCACATTTGTTTGGGCATGAAAACCCCCGTCCAGGTAATTTGGTCAATTATCTCTGGGAAAAATCTCAAAATCGGCAGTTAGCTGCTGCAACCGTATTAAGTGTAATTCTAGAAGGACTCAGCGACATTTGGCCAGGAAGATTAGAAGTTGCTGGAGTAAATCTCGGTGATGTTTGGCAACATCTGGCTATTGCTGATGATGGCTTAGTACCATTTCACAAACTTTCTCAATGGCTGACATATTCTTTATTAGAACCATTACAAGAACTCGGTTTAGAAATCACTGGGTTAGATGCTCTGACTGGATTACCAGAATATCGTAATGGGGGATTATGTTTAGACTTGGGATTAATTAGTGCTAAATATCCAGAGATTTTAAGCTCATCTTATTTTGTGGCATCGGAAGTTATAGTTGAATGGCGGGCTTTGACTGTGATTCTTTTAGATCAAATTGCTGTTACAGTCCGCGAAAAGTTGGGTATGAGTGCAGAAGAATTACCATTGGTGAAAATATTGCAAGGGGGAACGTGGACAGCAGGAAGAAAAATCGCGGCTGAACTTAGAACATCTGGTAAACCACCAATACAAATTGCCAGTGACGGCACAGTATTTTAAAATTCGTAATTCGTAAAGTAGTGGATTAACACGACTAAAATTATGCAAAAAAATAAAAATGTAGGTTGGGTTAAGCGCAGCGCAACCCAACATGGATCAAGGTGTTGGGTTTCCTTACGTCAACCCAACCTACACCTAACTACCAAATTGACCATTAATTAAAACATGCAAAATCAAGTAACAACTATTGAACATCCATTGATTCAGCACAAACTAACGCTCATGCGTAAAGCTGAAACCAGTACAACAAAATTTCGTAATCTTCTTAAAGAAGTTAGTTTGTTGTTAGCTTATGAAGTCACACGAGATTTACCACTAAAATATGAACTGATTAAAACACCACTATCCCCGATGGATGCGCCGATACTTGCACCAGATAAAAAGCTGGTCTTAGTGTCTATTATGCGGGCAGGTCAGGGAATTTTGGATGGAATGCTAGAGTTGATGCCATCTGCAAGGGTGGGGCATATTGGTTTATATCGTGACCCAAAAACATTGATTCCTGTGGAGTATTATTTTAAGGTTCCCCATGATGTTGAGCAACGAGATATGATTGTCGTTGACCCAATGTTGGCAACTGGTAATTCTGCTGTTGCAGCCGTAGAAAGATTAAAATCAACTAATCCTTTATCTATTAAGTTTGTCTGTTTACTTGCAGCACCAGAAGGAATTGAACATTTCTGTCAAGCACATCCTGATGTTCCCCTTTACACTGCTGCTATTGACGATTATTTAGATGAACATGGCTACATTATTCCTGGATTAGGAGATGCAGGCGATCGCTTGTTTGGCACAAAATAAGTTAATAGTAAAATCAATTATTTGAAGTTTGCAACCCTCAAGTAAACTTTTAGAAATCTAGGCGATTGAGATGTTTAATAATCACAAATTCTAATTTACTAAAATCGTAGGGTTTGACGATGTAATCATCCGCACCTGTCGAGATCCGGTGATTGTAATTGGGCGCTAATGTTGAAGGTACTAGTGCAATAATCGGAATTGCTGCGGTTTTTGGATCTTGCTTAAGGTAATCAATTACTTGGCTACTGTTTAAATCAGACAGCATCATATCTAACAGGATGAGGTCAGGTTTATGAGTTTGCGCTAGTATTACTGCCCTTACTCCTTGTTTAGCACAAATGCATGAGAAATTTAATGTTTTGAGGTGAGAATCTAGGAGTTCTAAATTATGTAGGTTTTGTTCTACAACTAAAATTAAGGGCTGTCTATCCATAAACAACTATTCACCTTTGATGAAAGGCTATACACTTAGACTGTTAGTACGCAATTTTAATACCTCTTTCCTTCTGCCCTCTCTACGAGACGCTGCGCGATTTGCCTCCTGCCTTTTTTGGTAAAAAGCAACAAGCTAATGTAAATATCAAGCAAATATTGACATTATCCTTATAAATATACATTTTGTCTACGTGTAATTGTAATTATAGTTAAGTATTTACTGAGTACTTAATCAAACTTATGATTTTCTAGAAAATAAGAAATACTTAATGCCTTTAAAGGCATAGACTTGCCAACTAATCCCACCAATGTCAGTAGAGCGATCGCTCTCAACATACTCCATTGCAATGGTCATGCTTCCATCACAAATGCTCAAATATTTATCTCTGATGATATTGACAAACTTCTTGCCCTTGTGGAACGAAACAGCACTGGCTCCCCCACCCGCAAATTTTGGGTTAGTCGAGTACTAGTAAAAGCGCCAGCCAGTAAGATACCTTCCAAGACAATATTGAGTATTGCTGACCATTCAGAGTACAATCCCCCAGAACTGCAAATGCTAAAGGTACAGCCAGACTTAGACTAGCCGTCATGTAGTCAGAGAAAAAATTGAGGTTATTCATAAATTGGGTCGAGTTATTCGCAAAATTGACTTGATCTTTGATAATGAATCGAATAACCTAGACGGTCAGGTACCTTTTTTTTAGGAAGTTTATGAACAAAAAGCTCATACTTAATTTGTTTGCCAGTTCCTCAATTTTTACATCTTTAATGTCTACGCTAGGGGTAATCAATCCAGCCCATGCTAGTGTTAACCTGACCCAGCGATTAATACACACCAATGACGGTCGTACCTGTATCAGTAATCCCCACGGGTTCAAAAATTTCGTGTGTATTCGAGATTCTGAAAGAGATCCAAAAGCTGCTCCTGTACCTAAATCAACGGTAGTCAAAGCCCAAGCATCTGATAGCACAGTTGCAGAACTTAATTTTACGGATGAAGAAAGCGAGGCTGCAATTAGATT